>NZ_JAJVKV010000032.1 GCF_024198175.1 Pyxidicoccus xibeiensis | reverse complement strand
CGTGGCCTGCACCGACCCGCGCACCTTCACCGGCCTGGCGAACGGCAACCACACCCTGGCCGTGCGCGCGGTGGACACCGCGGGCAACGTCGACCCGACCCCTGCGACCTACGCCTGGACGGTGGACGCGGTGGCTCCGGACACCTCCTTCGTCAGCACGCCTCCCGCCGTGTCGAACTCGGCGGTGGCCAACTTCGACTTCACCTCGAACGAGAGCCCCGTCACCTACGAGTGCCGCCTGGACGGCGCGGTGCTCTTCACTCCGTGCGCGGACCCGAGCACCTTCACGGGCCTGTCGAACGGCAGCCACACGCTCCAGGTGCGGGCAGTGGACGCGGCCGGCAACATCGACCCAACCCCCGCGCAGTACACGTGGACCGTGGACACCACCGCGCCGGACACGACCATCGTCAGCGGCCCCACGGGCACGACGAGCTCCACCAGCGCGACGTTCGACTTCACCTCCAATGAGAGCCCGGTGACGTACCAGTGCTCGCTGGATGGGGCGGCCTTCGTCGCCTGCACCGACCCGGTGACCTTCAGCAACCTGGCGGACGGCAGCCACACCCTGGCCGTGCGCGCGGTGGATGAGGCGGGCAACGTCGACCCGACCCCTGCGACCCGCACGTGGACGGTGGATACCGGCGTGCCGGACACCAGCTTCACCAGCACGCCGCCGGCGCTGTCGAGCTCCAGCTCGGCGACGTTCGACCTCAACTCCAACGAGAGCCCCGTCACCTACGAGTGCTCGCTGGACGGCGCGGCCTTCACGGCCTGCACCGACCCGGTGACCTTCACGGGGCTTTCGGACGGCAGCCATACGCTCCTGGCCCGTGCGCGTGACGCGGCAGGCAACGTGGACCCGAGTCCGGCCTCGTACACCTGGACGGTGGACACCACGGTGCCGGACACGACGATTGTCAGCGGTCCTCCCGCGCAGTCGAGCAACTCCAGCGCGACGTTCGACTTCAGCTCCAACGAGAGCCCCGTCACCTATCAGTGCAGCCTGGATGGCGCGGCCTTCGTGGCCTGCACCGACCCGGTGACCTTCAGCAACCTGGCGGACGGCAACCACACCCTGGCCGTGCGCGCGGTGGACACCGCGGGCAACGTGGACCCGACCCCCGCGACGTATAGCTGGTCGGTGGACACGTCCGCGCCGGACACGGCGATTGTCAGCGGCCCGCCCTCGCAGACCAACTCCACGAGCGCGACGTTCGACTTCACCTCGCCCGACAGCCCGGTGACGTATCAGTGCTCGCTGGACGGCGCGGCCTTCGTGGCCTGCACCGACCCGGTGACCTTCAGCAACCTGGCGGATGGCAACCACACCCTGGCCGTGCGTGCGGTCAACGCGCTGGGCACCGTGGACCCGTCCCCGGCGACGTATTCCTGGACGGTGGACCGGACGCCGCCGGTGGCGCCGACCATCGACTCTCCGGCGGATGGCGCCATCGTGGGCACCCCGACGCCGACCATCACCGGTACCGGTGAGCCGAACAGCAACATCTTCCTGGAGCTCGACGGCGTCACCCACGGCCCCATCCCCGTGGACGGGAGCGGCAACTGGACCTTCACGACGCCCGTGGCGCTCGACGAGGGCCCCTATACGGTCTCCGTCACCGGCGTGGACGCCGCGGGCAACACGGTGGGCCCGGTGACGAGCACGTTCACCGTCGACCTGACGGGCCCGAACACGCTCATCGTCTCCGGTCCTCCGGCCATCAGCCGCGTGGCGACCGCCACGTTCGACTTCGACCAGGAGAACGGCGGCGTCTCCTACCAGTGCAGCCTGGACGGCTCGTCCTATGCGCCGTGCACGGACCCGGTCACCTTCACCGGCCTGTCGGAGGGCATGCACATGCTGCTGGTGCGCGCGGTGGACGCCGCCGGCAACGTGGACCCGACGCCCGCCGACTACCAGTGGCTGGTGGACACCACGGAGCCCGACACCCTCATCGACTCCGGTCCGGCGCTCGTGACGAGCGCGACGTCGGCGACCTTCGAGTTCTCCGCGAACGAGCTGGGCGCCACCTATGAGTGCAGCGTGGACGGCGCGGCCTTCGTGGCGTGCACGGACCCGGTCACCTTCAACGGCTTCGCGGAAGGCAACCACACGCTGGCCGTTCGCGCGGTGGACACCGCGGGCAACGTGGACCCGACGCCGGCCACCTACGCGTGGACGGTGGACCTGACGCCCACGCCCGCTCCGGTCATCGTCACGCCGGCCAACGGCGCGGTGCTTGATTCCGGCATCGTGACCATCACCGGCACCGCGACGGACGCCACGTCCGTGACGCTGACGCTCGATGGGGTGACGTACGGCCCCATCCCGGTGGATGGCGCGGGCAACTGGAGCTTCACCCCGCCGGTGACGCTGGGTGACGGCCCGTACACCATCTCCGTGGTGGCGGTGGACTCCGCGGGCAACATCAGCGCCCCGGCGACCTCCACCTTCACGGTCGACCAGAGCGCGCCGGACACCGCCATCGACAGCGGCCCGCCGGCGCTGACCAACGTGCCGACGGCGAACTTCGTGTTCTCCTCCGACGAGAGCCCGGTCACCTTCGAGTGCAGCCTGGACGGCGGGCCCTTCGCGCCGTGCCCGGCCTCGGCCACCTTCGGCCCGCTGCCGGACGGCGACCACACCCTGGCGGTGCGCGCGGTGGACACCGCGGGCAACCGTGATGCGACTCCGGCCACGCACGAGTGGACGGTGGACACCACGGCGCCGGTCGTCACGCTCACCACGCCCGCCAGCGGCGCGGTGGTTCCCACGAACGTCGTGACGTACTCCGGCACGACGGACCCGGGCAGCACGGTGACGGTGGTGGTGGATGGCATCAACGTGGGCACCGCGACCGCGGATGGCACGGGCAACTGGACGCTCACGCCGCCCACGCCGCTGGCGGAGGGGCCGCACTCGGTCACCGTCACGGCGACGGACCCCGCGGGCAACACCAGCTCGCCGGTCACCCACCCGTTCACCGTGGACGGGCTGCCGCCGGAGACGACCATCACCGTCGCGCCGCCTGCGCTCACCAACAGCCCCCAGGCCACGTTCGAGTTCACCTCGGACGAGTCCCCGGTCACCTTCGAGTGCAGCCTCGACGGTGCGCCCTTCGCGGCCTGCACGACCCCGCTGACCCTGGCCGGCCTGCCGGAGGGTGAGCACACCCTCGCGGTCCGCGCGGTGGATGCGGACAGCAACATGGACCCGACGCCGGCCACGCACACGTGGACGGTCGACCTCACCGCGCCGGACACGCTCATCGTGAGCGGTCCTCCGACCCAGGATGCGCCCACCACGGCCACCTTCGACTTCGACCAGACGGGCGGGGGCGTGCGCTACGAGTGCAGCCTGGATGGCGCGGCCTTCGTGGACTGCACGGACCCGGTGACCTTCACCGGCCTGGCCTCGGGGGCGCACACCCTCGCGGTGCGTGCGGTGGATGCCGCGGGCAACGTGGACCCGACGCCGGCCACGTACAGCTGGACGGTCAGCGTCGACTCGGATGGCGACGGACTGACGGACGCGGATGAAATCACGCGCGGCACGGACCCGCAGAACCCGGACACGGACGGCGACGACGTGCCGGACGGCATCGAGGTGCTCGTCGGCATGACGGACCCGCTCGACGACGACTCGGATGACGACGGCCTGCTCGACGGCACCGAGGACGCCGACCACGACGGCATCAAGGACGACGGTGAGACGGACCCGCTGGACGCGGACACGGACGGCGACCTGCTGTCCGACGGTCTCGAGTCGGGCCTGGCGCAGCCGGAAGGCTCGGACACGGACCCGGCCATCTTCACGCCGGACCTGGACCCGACCACCACGACGGACCCGCTGAACGTGGACACGGACGGCGGCAGCGTGCGCGACGGTGTGGAGGACGCGAACCACAACGGCCGCGTGGACGCGGGCGAGACGAACCCGCTCGTGGCCGCGGATGACACCGACTCGGACGGTGACGGCGTGGATGACGCCACCGAAATCGAGCGGGGCCTCGACCCGCGGGACCCGGACACCGACGACGACGGCGTGAGGGACGGCGCGGACGGCCTCACCGACACGGACAGGGACGGCATCATCGACGCCCGCGACCCGGACAGCGACAACGACGGCATCCTCGACGGTACGGAGCTGGGCGTGACGCGCGAGACGGCGTCTCCGGGTACCAACCTCGACTCTCCGCACTTCCGCCCGGATGCCGACCCGAGCACCACCACCGACCCGAAGCGGGCGGACACGGATGGTGACGGGCTGAACGACGGCGCCGAGGACGCGGACCACAACGGCGGCCTGGGTGCTACGGAGACGGACCCGCGCGACGCGGACACCGACGACGACGACCTCAACGACGGGGTGGAGGTGAATGGCAGCAACACCACCAACCCGCGCGACGCGGACTCGGACGACGACGGCCTCAACGACGGCCGCGAGGACGCCAACCACAACGGCGGCTTCGACAACGGCGAGACGGACCCGAACAACGGGGACACGGACCGGGGCGGTGCCAGCGACGGTGACGAGGTCAACGGCGGTGGCAACCCGCTGGACGGCAACGATGACTTCGTCGTCGTGGGCCGTGGCTGCAGCACGGGCGGGGCGGGCACCTTCGCGCCGCTGGCGCTGCTGCTCCTCGCGCTGCCCCTGCTGGGTCGCCTGCGCCGCGCTGGCGGGCGTCCCTCTCGGGCCCTGGTGGCCGGTGCCGCCGGGGGCGTCGCCCTCGTCGGGGCGCTGGTGGCCCAGCCTGCGTCCGCGCAGGTGACGGCGCCGGTGGCCTCGCAGGCCATCGACGTTCAGCAGTACAAGCCGGGCCCGGGCGCCGCGGACATCCTCGGCATCCACAGCGCCCGCGTGCAGCGCCACCTGGGCTGGAACGTGGGCCTGTCCGTCAACTACGCGGACAAGCCGCTCAACTTCCTGGACCCGCGTCAGGACCGGTTCATCACCGCCCTGGTGCGCAGCCAGGTGGGGCTGGACCTGATGGGCGCGGTCGGCCTGTTCGACCGGCTGGAGCTGGGCGTGGTGCTGCCGGTGACGCTGCAGGACTCGGAGCCGGCGCCGCAGGTGGACCCGTCCTTCTCCCAGGGCGTGGGCTCCGGCGGCATCGGCGACCTGCGGCTGGTGCCCAAGGCCCGGCTGGTGGACGGTGAGGCCTTCGGCCTGGCCCTGGCGGTGCCGGTGGTGCTGCCCACGGGCGGCGGCTCGGACTTCCTCGGAGGCTCGGGCGTCGCCGTGCAGCCGCGGCTGGTGGCCGAGTACGGGCAGAAGCTGCGCCTGGCCGCCAACGTGGGCATGGACTTCCGCGAGAAGCAGCAGCTGCGCAACCTGAACACCGGCAACGCCTTCACCTACGGCGTGGGCGCGGAAATCCCCTTCACCGTGGGCGAGCTGCCCCTGGCCGCCGCGGCCACGGTGGTGGGCGCGCTGGGCCTGGACGAGCAGGACACGGAGGAGCGCCCGCTGGAGCTGCTGGCGGCGCTGAAGTACCGCTCCCTGGGCGGGCTGGCCGCGCACGTGGGCGCCGGCCCGGGCCTCACGCGCGGCTACGGCACGCCGGGCTTCCGCGTGCTCGCGGGCCTGAGCTACAGCCCCGAGCCCAAGCCCGAGGCGAAGCCGATGCCGACGCCCGCTCCGACGGACACGGATGGCGACGGCCTGATGGATGGCGACGACTCGTGCCCCACCGAGGCCGAGGACAAGGACGGCTTCGAGGACGCGGATGGCTGCCCGGACCCGGACAACGACCAGGACGGCATCTTCGACAGCGCCGACAAGTGCGTGAGCCAGCCCGAGACGCAGAACGGGCATGACGACAGGGATGGGTGCCCGGACACGGAGCCCGCGCCGGTGGACACGGACGGGGACGGCCTGATGGACCCGAACGACGGCTGCTCCAAGGAGCCCGAGGACAAGGACGGCTTCGAGGATTCGGACGGCTGCCCGGACCCGGACAACGACAAGGACGGCATCGCCGATACCGCGGACAAGTGCCCGAACGAGCCCGAGGTCATCAACGGCGTGCAGGATGACGACGGCTGCCCGGACAAGGGCAAGGTGAAGGTGCAGGTCGACGGCGAGCGCATCCTCATCCTGGAGAAGGTGTACTTCGCCACGTCGAAGGACATCATCCTCTCGCGCTCCTTCCCGCTGCTGAAGCAGGTGGCCGCCGTGCTGCGCGCCAACCCGCAGGTGGAGCTGCTCCGCATCGAGGGCCACACGGACGACCAGGGCAACGACGCGATGAACCTGGACCTGTCCAAGCGCCGCGCGGCCAACGTGCGCGCCTTCCTCATCAAGGAGGGCATCGCCGCCAACCGCCTGGACTCCGAGGGCTTCGGCGAGACGAAGCCGGTGGACACCAACAAGACGGCGAAGGGTCGCGAGAACAACCGGCGCGTGGAGTTCAACATCCTCCGCCTGGGGAAGGTGGAGGTCGAGCGCGAAGCCCCCTGACGTCAGGGCTACCGGCCATGAAGGGCCGATGATGCATATCGGATGAATGCGCGAGGGTGGTCCTGGACGAAGCTCCGGGACCACCCTTCGCGTTTGCGGGAACGCCCGATTCCGACCGGCCAGGGCGTGCCGCGTTGCGCGAGTCAAGAGGTGAAGTGAGCCCGCCGCGCCACACTGCACGGACGTTTGGTCGCTGCGTAAGTGCGCGTCAGGACTCGGCGCCGCCGCATCCCGCTACAGGCTCGTAGCGGAATACTTGCCAAAGCGCGGGACTTGCTGATGATTGTGGAGGTTGGGAGTGCGCGCGCTGCACCGCGCCGCTCCCGCCGAAAGGACCGCCATGGACCAGTTCGATCAGAACAAGCAGGCCGCCAAGATTCGGGTCGTCGGGGCAGGTGGGGCCGGCTGCAACGCGGTCAACACGATGATTCTGTCGAAGCTGGACCGGGTGGACTTCATCGCCGCCAACACCGATGTCCAGGCGCTCGCCGCGAGCAAGGCGCCCACCCGGCTGCAGCTGGGCCAGACGCTGACGAAGGGCCTGGGCGCGGGCGCCAACCCGGAGATGGGCCGCGAGGCCGCCCTGGAGTCGAGGGACCAGATTGCCGCGGTGCTCGAGGGCGCCGACATGGTGTTCGTCACCGCGGGCATGGGCGGCGGCACCGGCACGGGCGCCGCGCCCATCATCGCGGACATCGCCAAGAGCCTGGGCTGCCTCACGGTGGGCGTCGTCACCAAGCCCTTCCTCTTCGAGGGCAACAAGCGCCGCAAGCAGGCCGAGCAGGGCATCGTCGAGCTCAAGGCCGCCGTGGACACCCTCATCACCATCCCCAACCAGCGCCTGTTGTCGCTCTCCAACGAGCCGATGCCGCTGCTGGAGACCTTCAAGCGCGCCGACGAGGTGCTGCTGAATGCCGTGCAGGGCATCAGCGACCTCATCCAGTACCACGGCTACATCAACGTGGACTTCGCGGACGTGAAGACCATCATGAGCGACAAGGGCCTGGCGCTCATGGGCACGGGCCACTCGTCGGGGGACAAGCGCGCCCTCACCGCCATGCAGCAGGCCATCTCCAGCCCGCTGCTGGAGGACGTCTCCATCGACGGCGCCACCGGCCTGCTCATCAACATCACCGGCGGCCGCGACATGACCCTCCAGGAGGTCAACGAGGCGCTCACCCTGGTCCACGACGCCGCCGACAGCGAGGCGGAGATCATCTTCGGCTCGCTCATCGACGACCAGATTCAGGACGAGGTGAAGATCACCATCATCGCCACCGGCTTCGTCCACCGCGACGCGCCCAAGGTGCGCTCGGCGCCGGTGGTGCAGGTCCCGCTGTCCCGTCCGGCCCCCTCGGTGCTCGCCAACGCGCGCGAGCGGGAGCGCGAAGAGGTCGCCAGCCTGGTGCCCGCCAAGGGCAGCGCGCCCCGGACGCTGGCCCCCGTGGAGAGCGGCAAGGCCCTCAGCACGCGGACCGCGGTGGTGAAGGAAGCGGCGCTGCCGCTGGACGAGGACCAGTTCGACATCCCCACCTTCCTGCGGCGCCAGGGACAGACGGAGCTGCCGTAGTGCGGTAGGGCGCGTCCGCCGGAGCGCCCGGGCCTGTCAGTGGCCCGGGAGCCGGGCGACGCTCGCCTCGTCGCGCCCGGCCAGCTTGTCCGCGCGCTCGAAGAGCTCGTCCACCTCGACGTAGAGCGCGTCCATGCGCTCCGGCCGACGGGGGGCGGGCAGCACGCCGTCGCCGGAGGCCTCCTCGAGGCGGGCGCCGATGCGCTGCAGCAGCTGCAGGGCCTTCAGCAGGGACAGCCCGCGCCGCGTGCCCTCCTTCGTGAAGAGGGTGCCGCTCTGCGTGAGGGTCTCGAGCGTGGCTCGCACGGTGCGGACGCGGTCCGCCTGCCGGGAACGGTAGAGGTCCAGCCGCTTCGCGCGACGCGCGCGGTGCAGGTCGACGACGCCGCCAGGGCTTGAAGAAGTGGGGGGCTTCACGGGGCGGCAAGGTACGTCACGTGTCCGCAAGTCCGCAAATTTACGGGGTTGTAGGGACCTGTTGCGCGCCTGTGCGCACCCTTGTCATGCGAGGGGGCGAGGGTTAGGTTCGCCGCCCTTCGCAGGGGAGGGTGCGCCATGTTCCAGAAGCTGCTCATCGCGAATCGGGGAGAGATTGCCCGCCGCATCAGCGCGGTGGCGCGGGGGATGGGGCTCAAGACGGTCGCCGTCTACTCGGACGCGGACGCGGAGCTGCCCTTCGTGAAGGAGGCGGACGAGGCCGTGCGCATCGGCCCCGCCGCGGCGAAGGACAGCTACCTGAACGTCGCCGCCATCCTGGACGCCGCGAAGCAGACGGGCGCCCAGGCCGTGCACCCCGGCTACGGCTTCCTGTCCGAAAACGGAGAGTTCGCCCAGGCCTGCGCCGACGCGGGGCTCACCTTCGTGGGGCCGCCTCCGGCCGCCATGGCGCGGATGAAGGACAAGAGCCAGGCCCGCAAGCTGGTGGCCGCGGCCGGCGTCCCCGTCGTCCCCGGCAGCGACGGCGTGGTGCCGGACGTGGCGGGCGCGCTGGCGGCGGCCGAGCGCATCGGCTACCCGGTGCTGTGCAAGGCGGCCAGCGGCGGCGGCGGCATCGGCATGGCGGTGGCCAACAACCCCACGGAGCTGGAGAAGGTCTTCCGCCAGTGCACGGACCGGGCGAAGGCCGCCTTCGGCCGCGAGGGCGTCTACCTGGAGCGCTACTTCCCGGCGCCGCGCCACATCGAGGTCCAGATTCTGGGGGACCAGCACGGCCACCTCATCCACTGCCTGGAGCGCGAGTGCTCCATCCAGCGGCGCCACCAGAAGGTGGTGGAGGAGGCCCCTTCCGTGCTGTTCGCGGACGGCAAGAATGCCGCGCTGGCGCAGACGCTCTTCACCGCGGCCACCACCGCGGCGAAGACGTTCGGCTACGCCAATGCCGGCACGGTGGAGTTCCTCTACTCGGACGGACAGGTCTACTTCATCGAGATGAACGCCCGGCTCCAGGTGGAGCACCCGGTGACGGAGCTCACCACGGGGCTGGACCTCATCGGCTGGCAGCTGCGCATCGCCGCGGGCGAGCGCCTCACGGTGAAGCAGGAGGACGTGAAGCGGCGCGGGGCGGCGCTGGAGTTCCGCATCTACGCGGAGGACCCGGTGAAGTTCTTCCCGTCCCCCGGCCCCCTCAAGGTGTTCCAGCCCCCCACGGGCGAGGGCGTGCGGCTGGACTCGGGCTACGGCGAGGGCAACACCGTCACGCCGAACTACGACCCGATGATTGCCAAGCTCATCATCTCCGGCGCCACGCGCGCGGAGGCGATTGAGCGCTCGGTGGCGGCGCTCCAGTCGTTCCGCATCGAAGGCATCAAGACGAACATCCCGCTCCACCTGCGCATCGTGCAGGATGCGGCCTTCCGGGCCGGCGAGCTGGACACGCACTTCCTGGAGCACCACGCGAAGCCGGCGTAGTGGCAGCCGGGGCTCGCTCCAGCCCCACCCACCCCCTTGAGGAGGCACGGTTCCATGGCGGACGTCGCGGCGCACATCACCGGTACGGTGTGGAAGATTGAGGTGAAGGTCGGCCAGCAGGTCAACGCGGGCGACACGCTCGTCATCCTCGAGTCCATGAAGATGGAGATGCCGGTGGAGGCGGAGGAGGGCGGCACGGTGAAGGAGATTCGCTGCAAGGAAGCCCAGTCCGTCAACGAGGGCGACGTCCTCGTGGTGCTCGGCTAGCAGTGGAGCCGTCGCCGGGAGCCGAGCCCTCGCTCGAGGTGGAGGACCGCGAGGGCGGCATCCGCGTGCTCACGGTGTCCAACCCGGCCCGGCGCAACGCGCTCAACGACGCGCTGCTGGCCCGGCTGGACGCGGCGCTGGAGCCCGCTGTGCACGTCCGCGCGCTGCTGGTGCGCGGCGCGGGCAACACCTTCTGCTCCGGCTACGACTTGACGCACCTGGGCCCTCCGGGCGCGGACGGGCGGCTGCCGGATGACCCGCTGGTGGCGTGCCTGCTGAAGCTGGAGACGCACCCGGTGCCCAGCGTGGCGCTGGTGCGGGGCGCGGCGGTGGGCGCGGGCTTCGACCTGGCGGCCTCGTGCGACTTCCGGGTGGGCACGCCGGACACCGTCTTCCTCATGCCCCCGGCGAAGCTGGGCATCGTCTACTCGCCGGAGGGACTGGCCCGGGCGGCGCGGCTGGTGGGCTTCTCCCGCGCCAAGCAGCTGTTCCTGGCCGCGCGGAAGCTGGACGCACGCGAGGCGCTCGGCTGGGGCCTGCTGGACGAGTGCCTGGAGGCGGACGCCGCGGAGGCGCGCGCACTCGCCCTGTGCGCCACCCTGGCGGGGCATGCGCCGCTGGCGGTGTCGGGGATGAAGGAGTCCTTCGGACGGCTGGCGCGGGCCCCGCTGGAGGCGCAAGACAGGGCACGGCTGCGCGAGCTGCGCGCGGCGGCCTTCGGCAGCGAGGACGCGAAGGAGGGGCGGGCGGCCTTCTTGGAGAAGCGCCCGCCCCGCTTCACCGGCCGCTAGTCAGGGCGGCCGGCGACGCGGTACCGCGACCTCAGGTGTCGCCGAACAGCTCGCCCATGCGCAGCTGCAGCGCCGAGGCAATCTTGTACAGCGAGGAGATGGAGGCCGAGGACTCCGCGCGCTCAATCTGGGACAGCAGCGACACGGACAGACCGGTGCGCCGCGCGAGCTGCTTGAGCGTGAGCTCCTGCGTCTTGCGCGCGTCGCGGATGGTCCTTCCGATGGCGCGGTGCAGATCCGCCTCCGGGTCCTGCGACAGGCCCTTCTTCTGGAGCGCGTTGCGGACCGCGGTGATGAACTGCTCCGGCTCCATGGGCTTCTTCACGTAGTCGGAAGCCTGGGCCTTCAGCGACGCCACCGCCGTATCCACCGTCGGGTAGGCGGTGGCGACGATGACGGCCACGTCCGTGTCGTACTTGCGAATCTGCTCGAGCACCTCCGTCCCGGACATCTGCGGCATCATCATGTCCAGGATGACCAGGTGGAAGTCGGAGCCACGGAGGATCTCCACCGTCTGCGTGGGGTCCGTCGTCGTCACGACCTCGTAACCCTCGCGGGTCAACACCAGCTTGAGGTAGTCGCAGTTGTCCTGCTCGTCATCAACCACCAGGATGCGAATCTGCACAGCGTCTCCTCGCTGTAGTGAGCGTCAGTTGCCCGGCTCGAGGCCCATGGGGGGAAATTGGGCCCGGCGGTGAACCACTGCTTCGGTTGCTGCTTCTACTCGTCCTCCTCCAGGAACGACTTCACCCTGTTGAACTGGGGGTGGGTCGGCGGGGCCAATTCCAGGAAACGACGATAGTGCAGGATACTCTCTTCGGATTTGCCGACGTTCGCCAGTGCGGAGCCGAGGAGCATGTGGCAGTCGAGGTACTCGGGCTCGAGCGTCAAGCACTTGCGGAGGCTGTCCACGGCCCTGGCGTAGCGCTTGGCCTTGAGATGCTCCCGGCCTTCCTTCAGCGTCTTCTCGGCCGCGGAGGGTTCAGCGGGCGCCTGGGCCGACGTGGCCGTGGTGTCATTCTTCGGAGCCGCCGGTGGGGCCACCGCCGCCGCTGCCGCCGCTGCCTTGTTCTTCCGCTCTTCTGACAGCTGGGCCAGCAGCGCCGCGTGGTCGCTCGCGAAGACCTGGGTCTTGTCGCTCTGCTTGAGCTCGGCCTCGGCCTCGTCGAGCTTGCCGCCCTTCAGGGCCGTGCGGGCGGTGTCGAGCCGCCGCTTCACCGTGCGCTCGTACTTCGTCTGGACGAGCAGCTCCTCCGCCTCCTTCGAGGGGTTGCCCTTCTTGTCCCGGGCGTTGGACAGGTAGCCCTCGGCCTTGTCGAACTGCTGGGACTGGAGGGCCTCGCGCGCCATGCCCAGCCGCTCCTCGAGCGACGTCTCCTTCGGTGCGGGCGGCGTCTCCGGAGCGGCAGGCGGCGTCTCGGGCGCCACCGCGGCCCGGCCCGGGTCGACGGTGGCGGGCTGCGGCGCGGGCTCGGTGCCGGGCTGCTCCGGGTCGACGCTGGGCTTCACCGCCACGGGCGTCACCGGCGGTACCGGCTGAGTGCCCTGCTGCTGACCCATGAAGTAGAAGGTGACGGCCCCGGCGCCCAGCAGCAGCGCGACGAACCCCGCCACCAGCGGCAGCTTGGAGCGGGAGGCCCCGCCCTCGCTGACGGGCACTCCGTCCGCTGCGTCGCCGGAGTTGAGGAAGCGCAGCTTCACGTGGCCCAGCTCGATGACGTCACCGGAGCCGAGCGTGGCCTGGGCGTAGCTCTCGCCATTGACGGTCAGCCCGTTGGCCGACTGCATGTCGATGACGCGCCACTCACCGGTGTCCTCGCGCACCAGCTTGGCGTGCGTGCGCGACAGGGAGCGGTGGTCCAGCGTGATGTCGTTGTCGTCGGTGCGGCCGATCCGCAGCTCGGTGCGGACGCAGGCGAACTCCTGGCCCTTCAGCTCGTCCGGCGTCAGCACCACCAGCCGGGGGGCCTCGTCGGTGGGGACGTCCGCCACCTTGCGGGGGCGGCCCGCCTCCACCTGATCCAACCGGATGATGGAGGTGGAGTGCCGGCGCTGATCCGCGCTGGAGGAGGGCGGGGTGTGGTCGTGCTCGTCCCCATCCTCGTCGGACCCGGGCTCGTCGGAGGTGTCGTCCTCCTCCTCCGCCCCTGGGCTGGACATGGCCTCGAGCGCGGGCTCCGTCCTTGGCAGCTCCTGCCTGCGGGGTGTGGGCACCTTCGTGGTGATGGGGCCCGCGACACTCGCCGCACCCTCGGTCTGCAGGGCCAGGTCGTAGTCGCCGATCTGGATCAGGTCCCCTTCCTTCAGGGGGGACTGACCCGCGATCTTCTCGCCGTTGATCCGGGTGCCGTTATAGCTCCCCAGGTCTTCCACCACGACGTGGCCATTCAACCGTACCAATCGTGCGTGACGGCGAGACACATTGCGCTCGGTCAGGCGGATGGTGTTTCCCTCCTGACGGCCGATGGTGATCTCGTCACGCACGAAGGGAACAACGGTCTTGCGCCCCTCGTCGTCTTCGATGATGAGCTTCAGCACGGGTCGGGTCCGCGTACAGTCATAGCAGAACGGCCTTTACCTGTACAAGCCATGTATCCCCCTCAAAAGACAGGGCTTTCTCCCCAAGAGGAGGGCCAACCGGCCCTGTTGTCCATCGGTCAGTCGGCCGGAAGCCGGTCCTTTCAGGGGGTGCCCTGGGTCACGTTGACCCTGGCCGTGGGGTTGCTGGGAATCCACGGGGCGCTGGTTGCGGCGGGGCCGGTGGACGTGGACGCGCTGGTGCGGTGGGGGGCGAAGACGGGCCCGTTGGTGGTGGAGGCGGGGCAGGCGTGGCGGCTGGTGACGGCCAACTTCCTGCACCGGGACTGGCTGCACCTGGGGCTCAACCTGCTGGTGCTGGTGGCGGCGGGAGGCGCGCTGGAGCGCATGTGCCGGCGCCGCGACTACTGCGCGCTCCTGGGGACGGCGGGACTGGCCACCATGGCGGGCTCGCTGGGGTGGTCGGCCGCGGTGAGCGTGGGCGCCTCCGGGCTCGTCTACGGGTGCGTGGGCGCGCTGCTGGTGCTGGGCCGGCGCTACCGCGGGCGAGCGGCCGCGAAGGCTCGGTGGATTTCCGGAGAGAGCGCGTTGCCCACGGTGCTCGTCTTCCTGTGGATGGGGTGGACGTCGGTGGGCGTGGACAACGCGGGGCACCTGGGCGGGCTGCTCGCCGGGCTGCTGCTGGGGGCGTTCCTGGAGCCCCGCTCGGCGGGCAGGGGGCTGGTGCGGCCGGTGGGCGCGGTGCTGGCGGCGGGGGTGGTGGCGGCGCTGGTGGTGAGCGAGCGCTCCGGCTGGCGGCAGGAGCGCGACGACGGCTTCGGGGTGGCGGTGTCGGTGCCGGAAGGGTGGCGGGGCGAGGAGGACGGGCACGGGCGGCGGACCTTCTCCAACGGCCTGCCGGCGCTGGGCCGGGCCACCTTCTCCGCGGAGGTGATTGAGGTGGGAGAGCCCGGCGACGGCGCGGCGCAGGCGCGGCACTTCCAGGAAGAGGTGCTGGTGCCGGGCGTACCGGGGCCGGAGGGGCGGACGTCGAAGGTGACGGGGCCGGTGGAGGCACGGCTGGGCGGCAGGGCGGCGCAGCGGGTGCGTGCGGAGCTGGAAGGCCCGGGTGGGGCCACGCACCTCATGGCCTTCTTCGTGCCGCGCGGAGAGTGGGTGTACCGGCTGGTCTTCACCTGGCCCGCGCGCTACCCGGCCTATGCGGAGGTGGTGGACCGGATGGTGGCGGAGCTGCGCTTCGGCGAGCCGGCGCTGCTGCGGGAGGCGCGGGCACGGGCGCTGCTGGTGCCGGGCGCTCCGGGGCCGCTGCGGGCCCTGGGCGGAGAGCTGCGGCGGTGGGGGCTGGCGGAGGAGTCGGTGGCCTCGCTGGCGGACGCGGTGCGGCTGGCGCCCTCCCACGTGGAGACGCGGGTGGAGCTGGCGCGGGCGCTCTTCGAGGCCGGGCGGGTGGGGGAGGGGTGCCACGCGGCGGCGGAGGCCCAGGTGTACGGGCCGTCGGACACGGGCGCGCTGGAGGCCGGCGTGCGCTGCGAGCTGGCCCGGGGTGACGTGGCGCGGGCGCTGGCCCGGCTGGAGGAGGCCCGGCGCGTGGATCCGCAAGACGCCCGGCTGCGCGCGGCCGAGATGGCGCTGCGGGCCGTGCTGGAGGCGCCGGGCCGGCAGTGAGGGCAGGCCGGGCACTCCTCACGGTGGAGCGCCCGGCCCGGTGGCCTCAGTCCTCGTCCTTGAGCAGGAAGTCGTTGTTGATGACCTTGAACGACAGCCTGCTGCCGCCCAGCGTGGGGGAGGGCCGCTCGACGAGCGGTCTCACCACGATGCCCTCCTTGCGGTTCTTCGTGCCCGGGTAGAAGCCCTGGGCGAGCTTCAGGTAGTGCTCCAGGCCGTGGTCGAACGCCTGCGCCGCCTCACCGGTGACGACCTGCTCCACCGGCACGGTGCGCAGCCCGTGCTCCGCGCAGAAGGTGACGAGCTCCGCGTGGCCCAGGAAGCGGCCGGTGCGCGTGTCGTGGACGCTGAAGACGAACAGGTCCGGCTCCGTGAGGCCCAGGCGGTTCTTCTGGATGCCGGGGCCGCACAGCTCCCCCTGGATGGCGAACCCCGGCGGCAGCACGGTGTCGAGCCCGTACTTCGTGGCCATGCGCCACACCGCGTTGTCCCCCTTGCGGAGCGCCCAGTTGCGCGAGCACGCCATCAGCTCGCCCTCGAGCGGCCGGAAGAAGGTCGCCGACGTCCCGTCCAGCTTCGTCGTCACGAAGAGGTCCTCGCCCCGCAGCTCGTCCAGGACGCCCAGCGCCGACTGGAGGCGAATCTCGTCCGTCTTCGGCACCTGGCCCGGGAAGGGCCCCAGCACGTCACGCCCGTCGGGCAGCGCTGGCTCGAACTTCACGACGCCGAGCAGGTCTCTCACGTCCATCCCCAGCTGCGCCGTCACCGGCGCCGCGCCAGGGAGGATGGACGTGGGGAGCGCGAGCCCCTGGGACAGCACGCCCCTGAGGCGCGCGGTCTTCACCCGGAAGCCCCGGGGTCTCATGAACTCCGCCCACGGCGCGCCGTCCGGCAGGAGGCTGTCGATTTCGAAGAAGACACACGCGTCGCCCGGGGAGAACTCCCCCTTCTTCACCACGACGTCCCAGCCCATGACGCGGGCCTTCACGATGTTGTCCGCTCCGGCGATGGGCTCCAGGTGGTCGATGCGCTGAATCGAAACGAGCTTCCTCTCCATGTGCCCTCCTTCCGGCTGGCGGCGTGCCGGGCCTCCTGGAGACGGAGCATGACACCCCGTCTGACAAGCGCTCCAGTGCCCCCGGAGCGTCGCCTCCGGACGCGGGCCGCCTTCACCACCGCGCGCTGAAGGCGCGCACCGCGAGCCCGGCGCTCGCCGTCCACTCGCTGCGCCGCGCGAGCCCCGCATCCGCGTGCACGTACGTGCCCGAGAGCTGGAGCACCACCGGCTGCTCGGCCACCGCCAGCAGCACGCGCTCGGCGCCCACCTCCGCGCGGGCCCGGAAGTGCGTCCCGCCCTCGAAGCCCAGGCTCCACCCCGCGAGCCCCGACGCGCGCAGCGCCCACAGCCCGTCCGAGGACTCCACGCCCGTGTCGAGCAGCAGGGAGGTGAAGGGTGACAGCATGTGCCCGGCCTCCTCGCGCGAGCGCCGCAGCGTGTGGCTCGCCACCGGGCCCACGGCCAGCCACACCCGCCCCGTCTCCGAGCGGAGCGGGTCCACCAGCAACCCCACGCGCCCCGTCTCCAGCGTCCAGCCCGGGCCCTCCCAGACGCGCCGCTCCAGGTGGCCCGCGCGCAGGGCCAGCGTCACGTCGAAGGGGAAGGGGATGCGCAGCGGCCGCGCGGTGGGCACCAGGATGAAGCCCTCCTCCAGGTGCCGGCGCAGCAGGCCGTCGTACGCCGTGAAGGCCAGCCCGCGCTGGGGGCCGCCCCAGGCCTCCACGCCCAGCAGGCGGTGGCTGTTGAACCAGGGCGTGCCCTTGCTGCGGCTGGTGCGCCCCGTGCGGATGAGGATGCCCGCCCGCACCGACTGCGCGCCCTCGCCGTCGCGCACGCGGAGGCCCGTGGCCAGCAGCAGCCCGTCTCCCGGGTCGAAGCAGACGGGGAAGGGCTCGCCGTGCGAGTCCAGCCGGATGCACTCCGAGGTGTCCGCCGCCACGGCCGTGGAGGAGAGCAGCAACGCCAGTCCGAGCGCGAGCACGCGCCTACTCCCTCGCGGCCGCGCCCATGGGCGCCGAGCGGCGCGCCGGGGCCCACAGGGAGAAGCGCAGGCCCGCGGAGCCGGACCACTCCCAGCGCGCGGGGACGTCTGCCAGGTCGCTGCGCCACGCGCCGCGCCCGTCCACCACCAGACTCAGGGGCTGGTCGTTGATGGCCAGGAGGATGAGCTCGTAGCCCGCGTACGCGCGCAGCCGCTCCGGCCGCGGCGGGCGGCCCTCCACCGACGGGGCCAGCAGCACCTTCTCCGCCTCCACGCCCAGGCGCAGGTGGTGGAAGCCGTCGCGGTCCAGCGTCAGGTCGCCCTCCAGCGCCGCGCCCGGCACCAGTGTGCTGAAGCCATTCTTGTAGTCGCGCTCCACGGACGGGCCGGCGCGCACGCGCACGTAGGACACCAGGTCCCTCGAGTGCCACAGGTCCAGCGTGGCGTGGACGGCGCCAAAGGTGAGGAAGCCCGCCTCCGTGGCGCCGCGCTCCAGCTCCTCCGCGTGCAACACCTCCAGCCACACGCCCAGGTTGATGTGGATGTCATGCCGCCTCGGCTCGCCGAAGAAGGTCGTCACCCGGAAGAGCGGCTCGTCGCGCTCCACGCTGAAGTCGTAGCGCAGCGCCGTGGCGTCGAAGGACGGCTCGCCCAGGTACAGCTCCGTCTCCAGGAAGCGGAGCCGATGCAGGCGCTTGCCTTCGTCGGCGGAGACCTCGTGGGCGATGCCGAAGTCCGCGCGCATGCGGCCCTCCACCTCGCCGTCGCGCACGAGCGGCGCCCAGGCGCCGCCCAGCCAGATGCGCCGGTGCAGGTCGAAGTTGAACTGCATCACCCGCCCGCGCTCGTCGCGGTACCAGCCGGGCGGAGCGTCGGCCACGGCGGGCTCCAGCCGGTACGTCTTGAGGCGCGGTGAGTCGTCGACGTAGGACTCATCGGTACAGGCCGTCACCCGCTCCAGCGGACGTGGCGTCTCCTGTCCTTCCGCGTCCAGCTCGTACATGGGCGCCACCAGGCACCGGCGCGTGGCGTCGTCGCACTGTGCCCGCCACCTCCCGGAGGGCACCGCCTTCGTCGGCGGCAGCGTCAGGCACACCGTGCCCCGGGTCCACTCCTGGATGGGCAGCGGCGAGGCGGGCGGCTGGATGACGGGCGGGCTGGCGAGCCCGAGCTCCACCTGGGACAGGACGTCCTTCATCCGGGCCTCCAGGGGCGCGTCGCCTTCGGCCTGCGCGAGCAGGAGGGCGCACCCCAGGGCCACTGCGGGAACCGGCATGATGTCTCCTCGACGGCGCGGCCCGGGAGAGAAGGTCGGGAAGGGCCGGCGGGGCCAGCCGTTACAAGGCCCGTGCCCCCGGCCGCAGGGCGGGCTTTCGCGGGGTTGGGCTCCCCACTCCGTGCAGGCTCCTGCACAATGCGCGCAGGCCGGCACACACGGCGGTGACCGGTGGCACCGGTCGACCGACGGGGCCCGCGGGGATATAAGGCCGCGGCCCGCGCGAGGTACGCGGGCCATCCGCCCGAAACGACTCAAGGAGCTTCAGCCCGTGGCGAGCGAAGGCGAACAGCAGGCGCAGACCTTCTCCGAGGCCGTTCTCGGCAAGGAGACCTTCTCGACGAAGTGGGCCCAGCGCTGGCTGGCGCTGCCGTCCAGCACCCGCGTCGTGCTCTCCACGGCCGGCTTCGCGGCCCTGCTCTTCCTGCCCTACCTGGGGGCGGTGGGGCTGTGGGACTGCTGGGAGACGCACTACGGCGAGGTGGCTCGGATGATGATCGAGCGCCGCGACTACGTGTACCCCTTCTGGGAAGGCGCGTGGTTCTTCTCCAAGCCGCCGCTGACCATGTGGATGCAGGCGCTGGGCATGCAGGTGGTGGGCACCGTGCGCACCGACGGCGCGCTGGGCCTGTTCACCGAGTGGGGCATGCGCGTGCCCTTCGCCCTGCTGAGCATCGCCGCGGTGGCGCTGCTGTCGCTGGCCGTGTCGCGGGTGGTGAACCGGCGCGCGGGCCTGGCCACCGGCTTCATCCTGGCCACCATGCCGCTGTACTTCCTGCTCACCCGGCAGACGGTGACGGACACGCCCTTCGTCACCACGTTCATCTGCGCCATGGCGTGCGCGCTCATCGGCCAGTTGGATGAGACGACGAAGCACCGCTCCGCGTGGTGGTACGGCTTCTACTTCTTCGCCGGCCTGGGCACGCTGGCCAAGGGCCTGCTGGGCGTGGGCCTGCCCGCCGTCATCCTGGTGCTCTACGCGGCGCTGGCCGTCATCCCCTGGGATGGCGCCAGCCTGGGGGCCCACCTCAAGTGGCTGACGCGCCGCGCCTTCCGCAAGGACGTGCGCGAGGGCCGCCAGCCGATGCCGGTGCTCTGGGGGCAGATGTTCCGGATGCACCTGGGCACGGGCATCCTCGTCTTCCTCGCGGTGGCCGCGCCCTGGTACGTCACCCTGTCGCTCTTCGAGAGCGTGGACGACGAGGGCAAGCTCTTCTGGTACCGCTTCTTCGTCCACGACCACCTCAACCGCCTCACCGCGGGCGTGCACACCACCACGCCGGGTGGCACGTTCATCTACTTCATCGAGCAGGGTGGCTACGCCATCTTCCCCTGGGTGGCCCTGCTGCCCGGCGCCTTCGCCGTCGTCGCGCGGCTCAAGCTGCGCTCGGAGAAGAAGGCGGACCACCTGGCCGTCATCGCCGTGCTGTGGGTGGCCTTCTCCTTCTGGCTGCTGGCCTCCAGCGCCACGAAGTTCCACCACTACATCTTCCCGGTGCTGCCGGGCCTGGCCATCCTGCTGGCCCTCTTCGTGGACCGGCTGTGGGAGGAGGGCATCTCCGCCCACGCGGTGAGCCTCATCTTCGGTCTCGTCCTCTTCATCCTCGTGGGCAAGGACCTGTCGGAGAACCCGAAGCACTTCACCGACCTGTTCGTCTACAACTACGACCGGGCCTACCCGCACGACCTGGTGACCAAGCCCATCGCCTTCTTCGCCTCGCGCCCGCTGTGGACGGGCGACCTGGTGACGCTGGTGCTGCTGGCCTTCGGCATCTACCTCTCCTTCGACGCCTTCTCGCCGCGCGCGAAGGACAAGGCCACGCCGGGCGGGCGCGCGGTGGCGCTGGGCCTCCTGTTCGCGGGCGTGGCGACGCTGGTGTCGGTGGCCTCGCAGGCCCAGGTGTCCACCAAGGGGCTGGTGGGTGTGGCGCTGGCGGCCGTGGCCGGCTTCCTCGGCTGGCAGGTCCGGCGTCCGGGCACCGCGGGGCGCACGTCGCTGCTGGCCATGGCGGCGGTGCTGGGCGTGGCGGGCATCGCGCTCGCGGTGCGCGGCTTCCGCGCGCCGGTGGCGGAGGACTCGCTGCTCAGGGCGCTGGCGGAGCCCGTCAACATCAAGAGCACCCTGGGCTTCACCTTCGCGGTGGCCGGCGCCATGGCGGTGGTGGCCTCGCTGCTGCGCGCGCGGGTGATGCTGTTCGGCACCTTCTGGGCGCTGGCGGCGGGCGTGGCCCTCTGGTTCAACTGGAGCCACTGGGTGGACCTGTCCCACCACTG
The DNA here is from genome assembly GCF_024198175.1 of Pyxidicoccus xibeiensis. Lineage (NCBI taxonomy): Bacteria > Pseudomonadati > Myxococcota > Myxococcia > Myxococcales > Myxococcaceae > Pyxidicoccus > Pyxidicoccus xibeiensis. The sequence goes on along the minus strand of NZ_JAJVKV010000032.1, from coordinate 17,119 downwards.
GACGCAGCGCGACCTGTTCTGGCGGTACTACGCGCAGCGCAAGGCGGACGAGCCCATCGTCGCGTACATGATGAACTGGCGCGGCGAGACGCTCTACTCGCGCAACACGGTGGAGCAGTACCGCAGCAGCGACGCCAACACGCGCATGCGCAGCCTGGCCATGCGGCCCGGCCGCGAGTGGGTGCTGGTGGAGCACAGCCGCCTCAACCTGCTGCGCACCACGGTGGGCTCGGACAAGGTCGTCACCCCCGTGGACCGCGACATCAACAACAAGTTCGTCCTGGTGACAGTCGATTGAGTGGCATCCACGTCCAGGGCCTCGGCAAGCGCTTCGGGGACCGCACGGCCGTCGAGGGCCTGTCCTTCCACGTGCGGCCCGGCGAGGTCTTCGGACTGCTGGGCCCCAACGGCGCCGGCAAGACGACGACGGTGCGGATGCTCACCGGCCTGCTGCGCCCCACCGAGGGCGAGGCCACCGTCTGGGGCCACCGCGTGGACCGCGACGGCGAGCCGCTGCGCAAGGTGGTGGGCCTGCTCACCGAGCAGCCCGGCCTCTACGACAGGCTCACCGCGCGGGAGAACCTGCGCTTCTTCATGAAGCTGCATGAGCTGGACGAGGCGCGCGCGTGGCCGCGGACGCTCGACTACCTCAAGCGCTTCGGGCTGGGCGGGCGCGAGGAGGAGCCGGTGGGTGGCTTCTCCAAGGGCATGCGCCAGAAGCTGGCCATCGTCCGCACGCTGGTGCACGACCCGCAGGTCATCTTCCTGGACGAGCCCACCAGCGGGTTGGACCCGGAGTCCGCGCGCACCGTGCGCGACGCGGTGGCGGAGCTGGCCTCCGAGGGGCGCACCATCGTCCTGTGCTCGCACAACCTGTCGGAGGTGGAGCGCCTGTGCGAGCGCGTGGGCGTGGTGAAGCGCACGCTGCTGGCCCTGGGCCCGGTGCGCGAGCTGCGGCGGGCGGGGCAGGCCCTGGAGGTCCGCGTGGAGGGCGAGGCGGAGCGCTTCCGCCCCGCGCTGGCCTCGCTGCCCTTCGCGCCCAACGTGCTCGCGGAGGGCGAGCGGCTGCGCGTCATGCTCGCGGACGAGGGCCACGCGCCGGACGTGCTGGCGTGCCTGGTGGGCGCGGGCGCGCGGGTGCACAGCGCGGTGCCCGCCCAGCGGCCGCTGGAAGAGGTCTACCTGGACCTGCTCAAAGAGGGGAGGGCTTGAGGCCCATGGCGTTTCGTCACCGGCGGGCCCTGGCGGTGTTCTGGAAGGACTTCCTGGATCTGCGCAAGAACGTAGGCCTGCTGGTCTCCATGGCGGTGCTGCCCACCGTCATGGTGCTGGTGCCCATCGGCGTCGTCTGGTCCTACGTGCGCACGCCCAACCACGCGGACCTGCGCAGCGTGGCGCTCTTCTATGACCCCAGCCTGCCGCTGGGCGCGAGCGCCGCGCGCTTCCTCATCGACAAGACGCTCACCGACTGGTTCGGGATGTTCCTGGTGATGCCGGTGTTCGTCCCCATCCTCATCGCCTCGCAGAGCGTGGCGGGGGAGAAGGAGCGCAGGACGCTGGAGCCCCTGCTGGCATCGCCCGTAACGGCGGCGGAGCTGGTGACGGGCAAGAGCCTGGCGGCGCTGGTGCCCGCGGTGGCGATTACCTGGGTGGCCTTCATCTTCTTCTGCGTGGGCGTGGACATCGTCGCGTGGCCGCTGGTGCAGATGCCGCTGATGCCCAACGCGCTGTGGACGTTCGGCGTCTTCGTGATTGCGCCGCTGTTCGCCTTCTTCGGCAACGGGGTGGCGGTGCTCATCTCCGCGCGGGTGAGCGAGGCGCGCATGGCGCAGCAGCTGTCCGCCCTCGTCGTGCTGCCGCTGGTGGGCATGGTGGGCGGACAGGTGGCCGGCTTCCTCAAGGCGGGGCTGGCCTACTACGCCCTCCAGGGCGCCGTGGTGCTGGTGCTGGACGCCTTCCTCCTGTGGGCCAGCATCCGCCTGCTGGACCGCGAGCGCCTGGTGAGCCGCTGGGGCTGACCTCTTGCGTCCGGTTCCGGGCCGTGGCGGGCCGGCTGGAGGGCGAGCGGCTAGGCAATCGTCAGTGAAACTGGCATCTTACGGGCGGGCAACCGGGCGAAGGCGGGCGCGCTTTCGTCGCGGGTGCCACGTTCTTAAGAGGAGCGGGTGGCGGCACGGGTTGACCGGCTGCCGACGCGGCCACGGAGGCGCTGACTAGCAATGGGTATCTTCGACACCATCAAGGGCGAGGCGAAGCGGAACTTCATCGCCCGGGCGGACACGGCGAAGGGCGAGATCATCTACAAGTATCCGGAGAACAACATCCGGATGCTGACCCAGCTGACCGTCGACGCGGACGAGGTCGCCCTCTTCGTGAAGGACGGCAAGGTGGAGGGCAAGCTCGGGCCCGGCCGCCACACGCTGGACACGAACAACATCCCGTTCCTGTCGCGGCTGCTGGAGAAGTTCACCGGCGGCAACCTCTTCATCTCCGAGGTCTTCTTCGTCTCGGTGCGCGAGTTCGCGGGCGTGAAGTTCGGCGGCCCCATCGGTGACGTGAGGGACCCGGAGACGGGCCTGGGCATCGGCACCATGGTGTACGGCGACTTCTCCATCCGCGTGACGGACCCGGAGAAGCTCGTGGTGGGCCTCGTCGGCATGGGCCGCACGGGCAACGACGAGCTGCTCGGCTGGTTCAAGAACCAGGTCCTCAAGGTGACGCGCGACCGCATCGCCGAGCTGCTGGTGAAGAAGCGCTGGCCCCTGCTCGACGTGACGAGCGGCGCGTACACGGAGGAAATCGAGACCGAGGTCATCGGCGGGCTGAAGCCGCACGTGGACTCCTACGGCCTCACCGTGGTGCGGATGGGCAACTTCCACGTCAGCATCAAGCCGGAGGACGAGGCGACGCTGAAGAAGCTGTCCAAGGACGTGGCGTACTCGCGCCTGGCGGGCGGCTTCCAGCAGTACGCGCAGGGCCAGGCAATGCTCGGCGCGGCCGAGGGCATGGCCAAGGGCGGCGACGGCGGCGGCGGTGCCGGCAACGCGCTGGGTGGCATGGGCATGGGCATGGGCTTCGGCATGGCCCAGCAGTTCATGAACCAGAACCAGCAGCAGCAGCGCCAGCCGGACCCGGCGCCCCAGGCGGCCCCTCCGTCCGACACGCGCAGCCCCGCGCAGCGCCTGAAGGAAATCAAGGAGCTGAAGGACGCGGGCGTGCTCTCCGACGAGGAGTACAACGCCAAGCGCGCGGAGCTGATGAAGCTCCTGTAGTCCCCGCGCTGAGTCACTGAGAAACCACCAGGGCCTCCATCCACCGCGGATGGGGGCCCTGTGCGTTTCAGCGTCCGTCGCCGGTGCCCGCCTGGGGCGTGCCGGGCTTCGGCGCGGCCGGCTGCTGCCCGGCCGGCGGCGGGGTGAACTCCTCCAGGCCCGGGGGAGGGGGCGGCTGGGTGAAGTCCTCCAGGCCCGGGGCCGCGGGGAGGATGGCGTCCTCCACGCCCTCCAGGTTGAGCTTCATGGGCACCTGCAGCGTGGTGCCCAGGCGCAAGAGCAGCACGTCGGGGGAGATGCCCTTCTCGCCAATCGCCTCGGCCACCTCGCGCGCGGACAGCGCGTTGCCCTTGGCCCACAGCCCCTTGAGGAACTCACCGGACTGCGGAGAGCGCCACCACGCCGGGCCGAAGCGGGCCTTGAGCTGCGCCTGGAGCTGCCCCGCCAGGAACCACGCGCGGAAGTTGTCCGCGGACTGGAAGAAGTCCTCCTGGTCCACCAGGTAGCGCGCCACGTCCTCGTCCGTCATCGGGATGTCGTCCGTGCGCGACATCACCTCGCGGTACAGCTCCTTCGGGTCCGCCTCCGCGCGCCGGTGCAGCTCCAGCTGGTACAGCAGGCGCCCCGCCGCGTGGCGGATGAGGTACAGCTTGTGCGCGCTGGAGGCCGCCAGGTACTTCGAGCGCTGCTCGCCCGCGACGCCCGCGTGCTCCTCCAGCCACACCGGGTCCTCCACCAGGTCCGCGAAGAGCGCGGAGTACGCCTTGCTCACCGTGGGGTTGCCCAGCCGCGCCAGCTCGAAGCGCGGCTCCTTCGTGAAGGCCGCGTGCAGCACGTAGCCGAACTCGTGCAGCACCCGCCCCTGGTGCAGCACGCCCGAGCCCGGCTTGAAGGACAGGCGCACGTCGTCCGGCACCCGCACCGCCAGCGCCAGCGGCCGCAAGCGCTTGCGCGGCAAGTCCCGCGAGTCAATCTGCACGTTGCGCAGCTCGCTCAGGTCGATGTTCATCCCCGCCAGCGTGCCGTGTGCCTTGAGCAGCGACTCGCCCTTGGGGAAGGCGTCCTCCACCTCGCGCGAGCGGAACAGCCGGGGGATGTCCGCGCGGGTGATGTCCTTGAAGGCCATGCCCAGCTCGCGCTGGCTCAGCCGCTCCATCACCACCCGGTACGGCGCCTGCGTGGCCTGGAGGATTTCCTCCGCCAGCAGGCTCAGCTTCGCCAGGTCCGCCTGCCGCAGCTCGCCGCCGAAGGCCTCGTAGGAGGAGAAGCCCAGCTCGCGCACCAGCTCCTCCGCGCGCTCCTCGCGCCGGCGCAGCGTCTGGTTGAGCCGCTCCAGCGCCGGCGTGGCCGCCGCGTACATCGCCCGCCGCCGCGTCACCGTCCGCTCGTTGGCGAGCAGCCGCTCCAATTCGCGGTAGTGCAGCTCCTTGCCGTCCACCGTGAAGGTGAGGGACGCCTCCAGGTTGGCCGCCGCGTCGTTGAACTCCGCGAGCGAGCGCGACAGGTACTCCCCCGCGAAGTGCGAGTGCAGCGCGGTGAGCGCGCGCACCTCGCGCGCGTCTGTCGTGAGCTGCCGGAGCCGGTCGATTTTGCGGATGCTCTCGATGCTGAAGAGCCCCTCCATGCCCGCGTACGTCCCCGCGACGTCCACGTGGCGCCCTTCCGTCCAGAAGACCCACACCAGCCGGTGCTGCGCCTCCAGCAGCGCCTCCGCCTGCGTGGACAGGGCCTTCACGTCCGCGCTCAGCCGTTGCTGCTCGGACAGCGGCTCGCGGGAATCCGCCGGTGGACCTTTGGGGCAGGCGCTGATGCAGAAGGCAACAGCGAGCAGCAGGGGAATCCTTGGGTGCATGTGGTGCCTCATGTTACTTGCCCGGAGCCCATGCCCAACCTTTCTCAATGGCGGGCCGCTCGGGGCCGCCAGGCCCTCTACGCCGCCCTGCGGCGCTTCTTCGCCGCCCATGACTACCTGGAGGTGGAGACGCCGCTGCTCATCCCCACCCCCGGCATGGAGCCGCACATCAACGCCTTCGAGGCCGGCTTCATCCCGGAGACGGACGTGGGCCGCGCCCGCACCCTCTACCTCCACACCAGCCCCGAGTACGCGATGAAGCGCCTGCTCGCCGACGGGGCCGGGCCCCTCTTCCAGATCTGCAAGGTGTTCCGCAACGGCGAGGTCTCCCTCACGCACAACCCGGAATTCACGATGCTGGAGTTCTACCGGCCCCGGGCGGACTACCACGCCATCATGGAGGACCTGGAGGGCGCGCTCGCGGAGGCCGGCCGCTCGGCCCCGGAAGGGGAGCCCGGCGCGGACCCGGCCTTCTTCACGCGCACCCCCTACGAGCGGCTGACGGTGCGCGACGCGGTGCTGCGCGCCACGGGCGTGGACATCCGCGTGCACTCGGACGGGCCGTCGCTCAAGCGCGCGGCCGAGGCCGCCGGGGTGCGCACCGGTGACTCGGAGAGCTTCGACGACGTGTTCTTCCACCTGTTCCTGCAAAAGGTGGAAACCGGGTTGGGCTTCGAGCGGCCCACGTTCCTCATCGAGTACCCGGCGTCCATGGCGGCGCTCTCCCGGCTGAAGCCCGGGGACACGGCGGTGGCGGAGCGGGTGGAGCTCTACGCGAAGGGCCTGGAGCTGGCGAACGGGTTTTCCGAGCTGACGGACCCCGTGGAGCAGCGGGCCCGCCTGGTGGAAGAACAGGAACTCAGGCGTCGGCTGGGGCGGTCCGTGTATCCACTGGACGAGCGGTTCCTTGACGCGGTAGGTCGAATGCCGCCCTCGGCGGGAATCGCCGTGGGGCTCGACCGAATCCTGATGTTGCTGCTCGGGGTCCAGCGCATCTCGGACGTCCTCCTGTTCCCCGCCCACGAGTTCGTGTGATTCGACAGCTCCTGCAGACGGCGTTCGCCGGCACGGCGGCGGTGGGACTCACGGGCGTGTTCAGCACCGTGGTGTCGGTGCTGTCGCTGCGGGACGCGAAGGACGCGGACGGCGCGCTGACGCTGTGGGCGCGCTCGGTGCTGGCCTCGGCGGGAGTGCGGCACGAGGCGGTGGGGGTGGAGCACATCCCCGCGGACGGCCACGTCGTCTTCGTGCAGAACCACCAGTCGCACTACGACGCGCTGGTGAACTTCGCGCACATCCACAAGCACACGCGCTACGTGGCCAAGGCCGAGCTCTTCAAGATTCCCGTCTTCGGCGCGGCGATGAAGCTGGCGGGCAACATCCCGGTGGAGCGCACGGGGGGCGCGGGAGACAGGGCCCGCCTGTCCGACGCCGTCAAGGCGCTGCGCGAGCGGGTGAGCGTGCTCTTCTTCGCGGAAGGCACGCGCAGCGAGGACGGGCGGCTGCGGCCGTTCAAGAAGGGGGCCGCGATGCTCGCCATCCAGGCGGGCGTGCCGGTGGTGCCCATGGCCGTGTCGGGGACACGGCTCATCCTTCCCAAGGGAGGCCGGGCGGTGCGGTGGGGCCAGCGCGTGGCGCTGGTGGTGGGCGAGCCCATCCCCACGCAGGGCCTGACGATTCAAGACCGCGACGCGCTCACGCGCCGGCTGGAGGACGCGGTCGCTCAACTCTATGCCGAGGCGTGCAAGCGCTCGGGAGACGTTCCATGAAGAAGCCCGTACAGACCACATCCCAGGCCCACCCGTGGCACGGCATCACGCCCGGGGAGGAAGCCCCTTCCATCGTCACCGCGTACATCGAAATCGTCCCCACGGACGCCGTGAAGTACGAGCTGGACAAGGAGTCCGGCATCCTGAAGCTGGACCGGCCCCAGCGCTTCAGCAGCCAGTGCCCCACGCTCTACGGCTTCATCCCGCAGACGTACTGCGACGAGCTGGTGGCGAAGCGCTGCGCCGAGCGCACGGGGAAGAAGGACATCCTCGGCGACAAGGACCCCATCGACATCTGCGTGCTGACGGAGAAGGTCATCTCCAACGGCAACCTCCTGGTGCGCGCGGTGCCCATCGGCGGCTTCCGGATGGTCGACGGCAACGAGGCGGACGACAAGATCATCGCCGTGCTGGAGTCCGACCTGGTGTACGGCGAGCTGCAGCACATCGCGCAGCTGCCGCGCGCGCTGCTGGACCGGCTCAAGCACTACTTCCTCACCTACAAGCAGATTCCGGGCGAGGGGAAGCGCAGCGTCGAAATCGCCGAGGTCTATGACCAGCCCGAGGCGCTCGAGGTCATCAAGCGCAGCATGAAGGACTACGAGCGGCTCTACGGCCCCAAGTCCAACGTGACGATGAGCCGCGCCCGGCCGGCGCGGGCGGCGCGGAAGGCTCGCGCCAGCTGAGCCGCGCTCAGGGGGCCTTCGCGGCGGGCCTGGCGTACCGGGAGGTGCCCAGCAGGTCCTTCGCGCTGGCCCCCGGCCGCTGCCGCCACGCGGTGACGTGCCGGGCGTCCGGCGCGTCCCGGGTGACGAACTCCACGTCGAAGGTCTCCACGGGGGCCGGCGCGTGGAGCGAGCCGGTGAGCCGGTCCTCCTCCAGGTGGAAGCGCAGCGCCACCGGGAAGGGGAGCACGTTGCGCAGGCGCAGGTCCTTGTAGCCGTACACCACCGTGGCGTCCGAGCCGAGCGGCGCGAAGCGCGTCTCCTCCGTGTAGAGGTCCACCGAGTGCGGGTGCCGCTCCACCACCTGGAGCCCCGCGCGCAGGGCCATCAGGTGGATGAGGCCGGACAGCTGGCAGAGGCCGCCGCCTTCGCTCGCCATCAGCGCGCCGCCCACGAGGTTGCGCCCGTCGACGAAGCCCCGGCGGCGCGAGGGGCTGCCCACCAGCCGCCAGAACGAGAAGAGCCGGCCCGGCGGCACGCGCACGTCCTGCAGCCTTCGGATGGCGAGCGCCAGGTTGTGCCGCTTGCCCTCGAGGTACGAGGAGCGGCCCAGCGACTGCGAGACGGAGACCCGCTCCGGCCACGCCTCCACCGCCGCGGCCGACCCGACACCGACCATGCTCCACCGCGCCCCCGAGCGCACGTCGCGCAGCGCGCGCCGCGTGAGCGCCACCCGCACCCGCACGGGCACGGGCACGAGCGGCCGGAGCAGCTCAGTCCAGCTTCTCAAGCTTCACCAGCTGATAGGAGGCCAGGTGCTTCAGCGGCGTGCGCCCGAGGAGCCGCTCCGCCACCATCAGCGGCGGGCGCAGCGGCTGCGGCAGGCGGTGCACCGGCGCGAGCGCGAGCCCGCGCCGCTCGGCCAGCCGCCAGCGCGTCTCACACAGATGGTGGAGCTCCGCCTCGGACAGCGTGGTGGCCGCGTGCCAGCCCGGGGGCTGGTGGCCCACCAGCTTCCGCCGCAGCGCCACCGGGAAGTCGAACACCATCACCCCGCCCATGCGCAGCACGCGCCAGCACTCGTCCAGCACGAGCTGGATGACGTGGGCCGGCAGGTGCATGAAGACGTGAAGGGAGAAGATGCTGTCGAAGGCGCCGTCGGGCGCGGGGATGCTCCAGGCGGGCGCCTCGTGGATGGGCTTGCCCGGCCACCGCTCCCGCGCGAGCTGCACCATCTTCGGGCTGAAATCGAGCCCCTCGCTCGCCAGGTCCAGGAAGCGCCCCGTGCCACACCCGAGGTCCAGCACCCGCTCGCCCCGCAGCCACCCGCGGAGCACCGGCCGCTCCAGTCCGTCCAGGTAGGCGCCATACGAGTTGCCGAACCGCGCCGCGTCGTACGTGGGCGCGAGGCTGTCGTAGTAGGCAATGACTTCACGGAGTTCCGACAGAAGCGGTTCTCGCTGCGAGTCAGGGCGGGAGGAAGACGGAGCGTCCATGTGGCTCGGGTGACGATACCACGCGGGCCCCATGTGGATGAGGCAGGCGGGCAGGCGCGGTCGTGAGTGTCCGTGCCGCATGGTAAAACATGCCTGCCGCTTCGAGGGAGGGACACCCGGAGCGCGCGCCAGCCCGCCACAGGAACGTCCGTGTCCGTGGCTGCTGGGGAGACATGATGACCATGGCGGGTTCAGGAAGACCAACGGCCTTCACGCTGCACGTCGGCTCGTACGGTGCGGAGGCGCTGCACGTCGGCGCCTTCTCGGGCACGGAGGGGCTGAGCCGCCTGTTCGACTTCCGGGTGGACTTCCACCCCAGGGACGGCGAGCCGCTCCAGGCCGCGGACATGGTGGGCCGGGACGCGCTGCTCACGGTGGAGGTGCGGGACGCCGAGCCCCGGTACGTGCACGGGTACGTCCGCGCGCTGGAGGCGCTGGGGGAGCGCGGCGGGCGCAGGCGCTACCGGGCCTACGTGGCGCCGACGCTGTGGCGGCTGACGCAGGCCAACGGCTGCCGCATCTTCCAGAACAAGTCCGTGCCCGACATCCTCAAGCAGGTGCTGGAGGCGGCGGGCGTGGAGTTCCGCCTGGCGCTGAGCGGCAGCTGTGCCCCGCGCGAGTACTGCGTGCAGTACCGCGAGTCGGACTTCACCTTCCTCAGCCGCCTCATGGAGTGGGAGGGGCTGTCCTACTACTTCGAGCACACCGACGAGGCCCACACGCTGGTGGTGGTGGACGCCCCGTCGGCATACCCGCCGCTGCCCGGGGGCGCCGTGCTGCCCGTGCGCCCGGACGACGGCCGCGCCTACAGCGGCGAGTTCCTCTCCCGCCTGGAGCTGGTGCACCGGCTGCGCCCGGGCGCGGTGCACGTGAAGGACTTCGACTTCGAGAAGCCGGTGCTGGACGTGTCCGGCAAGAAGACCGACCCGAAGGGCCTCGCCGCGCTGGAGCTCTACGACTACCCCGCCGGCCACGCGAGCCCGGGGGCGGGCAAGAACACCGCCCGGGTGCGCATGGAGGCAGCGGGCATGGGCGGCCGCACGCTGGTGGGGCAGAGCATCTCCCCGCGCCTCGTGCCCGGCCACGTGCTGGAGGTGGACACGCCCGAGGACGGCACCTTCGCCGGAGAGTACCTGCTCACGGAGGTGACGCACTCGGGCACGCACCCGGAGACGAACACCGGGAGCGAGTCGCTGCTGGGCCTGTACCGCAACCACTTCCAGCTGCTGCCGCAGGGCACGCCCTTCCGCCCGCGCCAGCTCACGCCGGTGCCGGTGATTCCCGGCCTGCAGACGGCCACGGTGGTGGGCCCCGACGGCGAGGAGCTCCACACCGACGCGCACGGCCGCGTGAAGGTGCAGTTCCACTGGGACCGGGAAGGCAAGCAGGACGACAAGTCGTCGTGCTGGGTGCGCGTGGGGCAGCCGTGGGGCGGCGTGGGCTGGGGCCACGTGTGGCTGCCGCGCATCGGCCAGGAGGTGCTGGTGCGCTTCCTCGAGGGCGACCCGGACCGGCCCCTCATCGCCGGCGCCGTGTACAACGGCACCAACGCCACGCCGTATGCGCTCCCGGACGAGAAGACGAAGTCCACCAACAAGAGCGCGTCCAGTCCCGGCAGCGGCGGCTTCAATGAGGTGCGCATCGAGGATGCCGCGGGCGAGGAGGAGGTCTTCACGCACGCGCAGAAGGACGAGGACCTCGTCACGGAGAACGACAAGGACCAGCAGGTGTTCGGCTTCGAGGACCTGCTGGTGAAGAAGGACCGCAAGCGCACGGTGGAGGGCAACCAGAAGCTGGACGTCCAGCGCGACGACGTGGCCGCCATCGAGGGGAACCAGACGCTCACCGTCCAGGGCAACCGGAGCACGCGCACCGCCGCCAGCCATGACGAGGCGGTGGAGGGCAACCAGACGATGACGGTGGCCAGGGGGCAAAAGCACTTCGTGGCCCAGGGGGCCCTGGAGAGCGTGGGGGCCGCGAAGGCCACCACCATCGGCGCGGCCTACGCGGTGACCGTGGGCCTGGCCTACAACGAGGCCACCGGCGGGCTGCGCAGCACCGAGGTGGGCGGCCTGCACACCGAGTTCGTGCTCGGCTCGAAGCAGCTCACCGTCAGCAAGGACACCCTGCTGAAGGCCGGTGGCGACTCGCAGACGGAGGTCGCCAAGGGCATGACGCTCACCGTGGGCAAGGACCTCACGGAGCAGGTGGGCCGGGACTCGCACCTGGAAATCAAGGACGGGCTGGCGTGGCTCGCCAAGACGTTCGACGTGAAGGCGGACACGCTCTCCATCATCGTGGGCGGCAAGGTCTACCTGCGGGTGGAGAAGTCCGGGAAGGTGCAGTTCTTCGGGAAGACCATCACCCTGGAGGGCACGGACCTGAAGGCGAAGGGCGCGAAGGTCCAGCTGCTGGCGGCGGGCTCGGTGTCCAGCGGCTCCGTGGACAAGGTGAAGATTGACGCCCTGCCGCAGCCGAAGAAGGCGATGGCCTCCGTGGAGATCGCCGTGAAGACGCCGGGGGGCCAGCCGCTGGCGAACCAGGCCTTCGAAATCACCCTCAAGGACGGCACCGTGAAGAAGGGGACGCTCGACGGCAACGGCTGCGCCAAGGTGGAGGAGATGCTCCCCGGCTCCTACGACATCTCCTTCCCTGGCCTGGAAGGCTTCCTCACCGAGGGCTGAGAGGCACACGCGACCATGGCACCGCAGCTGAGAATCACCGCCGGCCGGCCCCTCCAGCTCAGCGTGGCGCAGATGACCGTCTACGTCATCGGTGCGCCCGCTCCGGGGGAAATCAAGGCGAAGCACCCCTTCCAGTTCGTCGAGGCGGCGATGTACCGCGGCATGGACGACTGCACCCTGTGCCTCGTGGAGAAGACGGGCTACGAGGCGGGCGAGGTCAAGCTGACCGACGTGGAGGCGAAGCTCGCGCCCGCGAAGGTCCAGTGGATTACCGAGACGGACACGCTGGCCAAGGCGCTCGGCAAGCTGCCGGAGAACAGCGTGAAGGCCCTGCGCGTCTACAGCCACGGCCTGCCCGGGGAGCTGACGCTGCGCTATGGCTGGGAGGGCAAGGCCAACTATGGGCTGAAGCCCTCCGAGGTCCCCGGGCTGAACAAGAAGGCCTTCACCGCGGACTGCCAGGTGGAGTTCCACTCCTGCAACACCGCCTCGTACTCGGATGATGGAGTGCTGGCGCAGGACCTGGCCACGCACCTGGACTTGCCGGTGAAGGCGTGGACGGGCCGGACGTCCTACCGCGAGGTGAACGACGGGGCGGCGGACGGGGATGCCGGCATCCATGCCTCCGACGCAAGCAAGGGCGGCAGCCGGCTGTTCGGCGGCTACGACACGACGGAACTCTGGCGCCAGTACGGCGAGGGCCGTGTCCCGCGCTTCATCGCGCTCAAGCCGCTGGACAGCTTCGAGAAGCCCTTCGAGCTGCACTCCTCGCTGGCCGGGACGACCGAGGTCGGCGTGGCCAACAACGGCAAGGTGATGGTGACGGTGTCGGACTCGCGGTACCTCACCCACAGCTTCTACGAGGCGACGAACAAGCTCTACATCACCCTGTGCCGCAACGACGGCATCGACGACGACATCGGCACCGCGACATTCGCCGTGGGCAAGACGCAGTCGTATACGTGGTCCGGGCTCAAGGGCGGCTGGTACTACCTGAAGATTGCCAAGGACAACGCGAACGCCTTCGGCGGCTACGAGACGATTCGCGGCACGGTCCGCGTCCAGGTGCAGCGGCCCTAGCGGACCTCCAGCAGCCGCACGCGCTTGTAGATGCGGCGGTCCAGCGGCATGCGGGTGTCGATGAAGCCGAGCGCCTCGTCGAACTCGAAGGTGAACGAGGGAATGGGCGGGCTGATGGAGATGATCAGCTCGAACTGCCACAGGCTGACGATGTGCTCCCGGTTGCCCACGGCCTCGGGAGGTGGAGGGGGCAGCTGCTCGGCGGCGGCCCGCACGTCCTTGATGGCCTCCTTGTCCACCTCCGGCTGGTGACTGGGCTCCACGAGCTGCACGTCCACCAGGCGGCCCTGGCCGTCCTGCACCACGCGGATGACGGCACGGCGGGTGGCGCGGAACTCCTCGCGCATCTGCTTGCGCATCTCGCGGCGCGCCTGGAGCGCGGTGTCTCCCACGACGCTGGCGGGCCTGCGCCGGTTCTCCTCCGGGGTGTCCTTCTTCGCGAACGCACCCGAGGCGCCGTAGTTCTCCGCGCGCTCCAGCCAGATGCGTGAGTACGCACGGCTCCGCTCCATGCCCATGTCGAAGTAGCCCTGCAGGCCATGCTCCTGCACCGAGCGGTCCGCGTCCCACGCCTTCACCAGCGCCTTGCCGAGCTGGCCGAAGTACGGATGCACCAGCCCCCGGTCCACCTTGCCCCGGCCCACGCTCTCCGAGACGAGGTCCTGCACCAGCGCCTGCGCAGAGGGCGGTTGTGGGTCCGGGACTCCCGCGTCCAGGACGGCGACCGCGTCACCCTGGGCCACTGGCGCCGTCACCGCGCGCGCCGCCAGCAGCAGCCGTGAGCCGGGAGCGGGGGCGGGCTCCGCGGTGGGAATGTCCCGTGGAGGGAAGAGGTCCGCTCGGGGTGCCTCCGCGCGCGGCGCGTCGGGGGCGAGCGGTCGGTCCGCTGGAGGGAGTGACAGGTCTGCGCGGGACGCATCGGCGCGCGGCGTGTCACGGGCGAGCGGACGGTCCGGTGGAAGTGGCGGGGCTGCGCGAGGCACATCGGCACGCGGCACGTCGCGGGCGAGCGAACGGTCCGCTGGAGGGGGCACGTCTGCACGAGGCGCATCGGCGCGCGGCACGTCGCGGACCCGCGGTGGGTCCGCTGGCGGGGGCGACAGGTCCGCCCGGGGCGCGGCGGCGGGCGGCCCGTCCATGCTGGCAGGGGACTCGGCGACAGGAGGTGTCGGCGGTTCCGGTCGGGCCTGCGCGACAGCGGGAGGTTGCTCCCTGGGCCGCTCCTTCACGGCACGGGGTGGGGCGGGGGAGGACGGCGCCGGAGGCTTCGGCGCCTCGTGCGGCTTCGCCACCTCGACCTCGACCCATTCCACACTGGACAACGGCGGTGGTGGGGGACGACGCACCGCCGGTGTGGCTCCCTCCACCAAGAACCAGAGGAGGAGTCCATGAGCACCGAGGCTGGCGGCGAGCGCGAGGACGAGTCGTCGAGAGGGAGCCGGCGACATGGGCCCCTGGTTTTAACCTTGCTCCCTCACGGCGCCCGCGAAAGCGCAGGGCAAGGGTAGGAAAGAACACGCTCCCGCGCTTAGGCTCTCCTACACGAAGGAGTACACCCAGGATGTCGACCTCGCTGCTCGCGACGGATGGCTACAAGTTCAGCATGGCGGAGGCGGGCTGGCCCCTGCGCCAGGAGACCTTCTACTACTCGCACCGCAAGGGCGGCCTCCAGGTCATGCCGCTCGACCTGGCCGCCTACGTCAAGGCGCTGCTCCCCGAGCCCCGGCCCGAGGACTACGAGTTCCTCGGCCGCTACGACTACGAGATGGGCGTGGGCTTCAAGGCCGCCATCCTCCGCAAGGACAAGCTCACCGTCCGCGCGATTCCTCGCGGCGCGCTCTTCTACCCCCGCGAGCCCATCCTCACCGTCACCGGCCCCTCCGCGCTCGTGTCCTGGGTGGAGCCGCTGCTGCTCCAGCTCAACTTCCGCGTCCAGGTGGCCACCCAGGCCCTGGCCGACCGCGACGCGGTGGCCCGCTCCCTGGCCACCGTCACCTGCGAGGAGCAGAAGGCCATTGCCCTGGAGACGCTTGACGCCGTCGGCGTGAGGGGCGTGCCCATCACCGTCGACTCGGAGGGATACCTCAAGCGCGTGCGCGCCACGGTGAAGGAGCTGGTGGACATCGTCGAGGACCCCGCCCGCATCTTCGAGGTGGGCCTGCGCGCGGCGACGTGCCAGGAGCAGCACGAGCTGGCGCTGCGTGCCTGCAAGGAGGCCGGCGTCCAGCGCACCAGCAACGTGGAGGGCGCGCGCAAGCTGGGGATGATTCCCGTGGGCACCATGGGCCACGAGCACGTGCAGCGCTACGGCTCGGACGACGCGGCCTTCCGCGCGATGCGCGAGCGGCGGCCCAGCCGCTCCAGCTACCTGCTGGACACCTTCGACACGCTGACCTCCGGCATCCCCGCCGCCTTCCAGCTCATCCGCGAGGACCCGAGCTCGCACGACTCCATCCGCTTCGACTCGGGCAACAAGAAGCTCCAGTACCTGTACGCGGTGACGCGCGCGAGGGACCTGGGCATCCGCCCCGTGCACATCCTCGAGGACGGCCTGGACGCGCAGGCGACCCGCGAGTTCGAGGAGCTCCGCCGGCAGGTGGCGTGGGAGCCGACCGCGCAGTTCTACGGCTACGGTGGCCACATCGTCGCCCGCACCATGGACTGCCCGCTCACGCGAGACAGGGTGGCGGCCATCTACAAGCTGTCGCGCACGGGCTCGCGTCCGGTGATGAAGTTCGGCAACGAGCTGGCCGAGGGCAAGCAGAGCATCCCCGGCACGCCCGTCCTGTTCCGGCGCCGGCATGGCTCGGGGCCCATCGGGCTCGTCGGCCAGGAGGGCGAGCCGGTGCCCGAGGGCTACTTCCCGCTCATGGACAGCCCGGCCGAGGCGCCGTCGCTCGTGGGCTCGCAAGAGGCCGCGGCCGAGGCACGCATCGGCTACACGCCAGCGACGAAGGCGCTCGTGGAGGAGCTCACGCGCCGCCACTTCCCCCAGGGCCGCTGACGCGCTCCGTCCCCATCTTCCTTCCGCCAGGACCCCCTTCGCGAGGACCCCATGCCCCTGCCCATGCCCCGCTTCCACGAGGACGCGCGCGCCGGCCAGCTCCAGCTGGAGCGCGGCGCGGAGGTGGCCGACGAGGCCCGCCGCTACGCCGCCGAGCACCGCGTCCGCCCGGCCCGGGAGGACACGCTGCGCATCGCCGCCTTCGGCATCGACGTGCAGGTGGCCTTCTGCACCCCCGGCGCCAGCCTCTTCGTCCCCGGCGCGGTGGAGGACACGCAGCGCGCGCTGCGCTGGCTCTACTCGCACCTGGACCGGGTGACGGAGCTGGTGTTCTCGCTCGACACGCATCGGGCGTTTCAAATCTTCCACCCGGCCTGGTGGCGTGACGCGGAGGGCCGGCCGCCGCCGCCGCTGTCGGTGATTACCGCGGCGGACGTGCGGGCGGGGCGCTGGCAGGCGACCCGCTTCCCCGAGGAGAGCCTGGCCTACTGCGAGCGGCTGGAGGCGAGCGGGCGGTACGTGCTCACCATCTGGCCCTTCCACGCGCTGCTCGGCGGGCTGAGCCACGCGCTGGTGCCGGCGGTGTACGAGGCGAGCCTGTTCCATGCGCTGGTGCGCGACACGCCGACGCACTTCGAGCTCAAGGGCGAGCACCCGCTCACGGAGAACTACTCCGTGCTGTCGCCCGAGGTGACGGAGGTGAAGGGACAGAAGGTGGGGGAGTTCAACACGCGCCTCTTCGACCACCTCATGTCGTTCGACCGGGTGTATGTCTTTGGACAGGCGAAGTCTCACTGCGTGTTGTCCACGCTGCAGGACCTGCGGCAGCACATCGAGCGGACGGACCGCTCGAAGATGGGACGGGTGTTCATCCTCGAGGATGCGATGAGCCCCGTGCCGGCGCCGCCGCTGGACCCGCTGCCGCCCGCGCTCGACTTCCCCCGCGTGGCGGAGGCTGCGATTCGCGACTTCCGCGCGGCGGGCATGCGCGTGGTCCGCACCACGGACGTGCTCGACGTTTGAGGCGCCGGACCGGCGGGGTGGGAGGCTCCTTTCGCGTCGGCTCCGTGAAGTAGCCTTCCGCCTTGTCTCGGTCGTTGCCGGCAAGGGGGAGACATGTCCCGACAGAATGCGCCCGCGTTTTCGCTGCAGATAGGAGCCCACGGCCCGGAGGCCTTGGGGGTCTCCGGGCTGTCGGGCACGGAGGGGCTGAGCCGGCTGTACGACTTCCGGGTGGACTTCTTCGCGCTGGACGGGGAGCCGCTGGTGGTGGCGGACCTGGTGGGCCAGGACGCGC
>NZ_JAJVKV010000031.1 GCF_024198175.1 Pyxidicoccus xibeiensis | reverse complement strand
GGACGGCTTCGACTTCGCCCAGCTCGATGCGGAAGCCGCGCAGCTTCACCTGGAAGTCGATGCGGCCGAGGAACTCCAGGTTGCCGTCAGCCTTCCAGCGCGCCAGGTCACCGGTGCGGTACAGGCGAGAGCCGGGCTCGTCGCTGAAGGGGTTGGGCACGAACGCCTTGGCCGTCAGGTCCGGCCTTGCCAGGTAGCCGTGGGCCAGGTGCGAGCCACCGACGAAGACCTCGCCGGGCACGCCCACCGGGCACGGCTGTCCCTGGGTGTCGAGCACGTAGACCTGCGTGTGGGCCAGCGCGCTACCAACAGCGGGCAGGGAGGGCCAGGTGGAGGGGGCTCCCTGGAGACGCAGGGCGGTGACGACGTGGGCCTCGGAAGGGCCGTACTGGTTCTCCAGGACGCAGCCGGGCAGCTTCTCGAAGAAGGAGACCAGGGCGGGCGTCACCTGGAGCTGCTCACCGGCCGTCACCACCTCGCGCAGCGCGCGCGGCAGCGTGGCGCCGTGGGCCACGGCGTCGGCCATGGCCTGCAGGGCGATGAAGGGCAGGAAGAGGCGGCGCACCGAGTGGCGGTGCATGAAGGCGAGCAGGGCAGGGATGTCCTGGCGCAGGCCTCCGGTGGGCAGCACGACGGTGCCACCGGCCCACCAGGTGCTGAACAGCTCCTGGACGGACACGTCGAAGTTGAGCGAGGCGAACTGCAGCGTGGTGTCGGCGGGGTTGATGGACTGCCGCTGCTGCCACGCGAGCAGGTAGCTGATGGCCCGGTGGGGCATGACGATGCCCTTGGGCCGGCCGGTGCTACCAGAGGTGTAGATGAGGTAGCAGGTGGCCTCGGGCGACACGTCGCGCGCGGGCGCATGCGTGGGCTGCCGGGCGATGACGTCGGCCTCGGTGTCCACGAAGACGCGGCGGGCGCGCAGGTCGGCCGGGAGCGCGGACGTGAGGTGGGACTGGGAGACGACGACGGGAGCGTCCGCGTCCTCCAGCATGAAGGCCAGGCGCTCGGCGGGGTAGGTGGGGTCGAGCGCGAGGTAGCCGGCGCCGGCCTTGAGGGAGGCCAGGACGGCAACGGCCATGTCCAGGCTCTTGTCGAGGCAGAGGCCAACGGTGCCCCCCAGTGGCACGCCCAGGGCCACGAGGTGGTGGGCGAGCTGGTTGGCGCGCGTGTCCAGCTCGGCGTAGGTGAGCGAGCGGGTGCCGTCGGTGACGGCGATGGCGTGAGGCGTGCGGACGGCCTGGGCCTCCACGGGGCGGTGCAGCAGCCCGGGCGTGTGCTGCTCGCGCGAGGTGTCGTTCCACGCCACGAGGAGCTGGCGCCGCTCGGCCGTGCCCAGCAGCGGCAGGCGCCACAGGGGCTGGTCCGCATCGGCCACGATGCCTTCCAGCAGTCGCTGGAGGCTGGCCACCATGCGGCGGGCCGTCGCCTCATCGAAGAGGTCGGTGTTGTACTCGAACGCCCCTCGGAGCTCGTCCCCGGCATCGGTCAGCAGGAGCGAGAGGTCGAACTTGGCGGTGCCGCTGTTCGCCTCCACCGGACGCAGCGCCAGGGCCGCGTCGTCCACTTTCTCGGGGGCACCCGGCTGCTGCCTGGGAGCGCTCTGCAGGGCGAGGAGCACCTGGAAGAGGGGCGTGCGGCTCAGGTCGCGCTCGGGACGCAGCTCGTCGACGAGCTTCTCGAAGGGGACGTCCTGGTGCGCATAGGCGCCGAGCGTCGTCTCCTTCACCTGGGCGAGCAGCTGCCGGAAGGACATGCCCGGGTGCAGGCGTGTGCGAAGGGCGAGAGTGTTGGCGAAGAAGCCGACGATGTCCTCGAGCTCGGCCTGCTGGCGGTTGGCGATGGGAGAGCCGACGACCAGGTCGTCCTGACCGGAGTAGCGAGAGAGCAGGACGCTGAAGGCGGACAGCAGGGCCATGAAGGGCGTGACGCCTTCGCGCCGGCACAGGGCATGGAAGGCCGTCGCGAGCTCCGACCCGAAGCGCACCAGCACGACAGCGCCACGGTCCGTCTGCACGGGAGGACGGGGCCTGTCGGTGGGCAGCTCCAGCGCGTGAGGCGCGCCTTCGAGCTGCCGCTTCCACCAGGACACCTGCTTCTCCAGTGCCTCGCCCTGCAACCAGCCGCGCTGCCACACGGCGTAGTCCGCGTACTGGAGCGCCAGCGGCGCCAGCGGAGAGGGAAGGCCCTGCGAAAGCGCCGAGTAGAGCGCGTCAACCTCACGGACGAGGATGCGGTTGGACCAGCCGTCCGAGACGATGTGGTGGACGGTGACCAGCAGGACATGGCTGCGCTCAGCGAGGCGCAGCACGGTGGTGCGCATCAGCGGAGCCTTCGTCAGGTCGAAGGGCTTCTGTGCTTCCAGGGACGCCTGTCGACGGGCCTCTGCCTCGCGCTCGGACTCGGGCAGGTGGCTCAGGTCCACCATCGTCAGCGGCAGCGAGACCTCGGTGTGGAGGTGCTGGACGGGGGAGCCGTCCTCCAGCGTGTGGAAGCTGGTGCGCAGGGCCTCATGGCGCTGGACGAGTCCCTGGAGCGCGTGCTTGAGGGCACGGAGGTCCAGGTGGCCATCGAGCTGCATCGCGGAGGCGATGTTGTAGAAGGCACTGCCGGGCTGCAGCCGGTCCAGGAACCACAGTCGCTGCTGGGCGAAGGACAGCGGCAGCGCGCCCGTGCGAGGCACGGGGAGCAGCGGCGGCAGACGGATGCCATCCCGTTCGCGCCGGGCGTCCTCGATGCGCGGAGCAAGCGAAGCGAGGGTGGGCGCTTCGAAGAGCGCCCGCAGGGGGAGCTCCACGTCGAAGGCCTTGCGCACGCGCGAGACGACCTGGGTGGCCAGCAGGGAGTGGCCGCCCAGGGCGAAGAAGTCGTCGTGACGACCGACCTTCTCCACGTGCAGCAGCTCGGCCCAGAGCGCGGCGAGCGTCTGCTCGGTAGGCGTGGCGGGCGCCTCGTAGGTTGAGGCCAGGGAGGAGACGTCGGGCGCGGGCAGGGCGCGCCGGTCCACCTTCCCGTTGGGCGTCAGCGGGAAGGCACCGAGGGCGACGAAGGCCGCGGGCACCATGTACTCGGGCAGCCCCTGCTTGAGGGCAGAGCGCAGGGCGGCGGAGTCCGGCGCGGTGCCTTCGTGGGCGATGTCCTCGGGCAGCCGCTGCTTGGGCGTAGAGCGCAGGGCGGCGGAAGCTGGCGCCGTGCCTTCTTGGGTGAAGTAGGCCACCAGGCGGGGGTTGCCGGGCACGTCCTCGCGCACCAGCACCAGGGCTTGCCGCACGCCGGGCTGGGCGGACAGCGCCGCTTCGATTTCGCCCAGTTCAATGCGGAAGCCACGCAGCTTCACCTGGAAGTCGGTGCGGCCCAGGTAGTCCAGCGTGCCGTCGGCCAGCCAGCGCACCTTGTCGCCAGTGCGGTACATGCGAGCGCCGGGGGTGGGGCTGAAGGCGTCGGGCAGGAAACGCTCGGCGGTGAGGCCCGGCCGGCGCAGGTAGCCACGCGCGAGGCCCGCGCCAGAGATGAACAACTCCCCGGGCACGCCGACGGGCACCGGGCGCAGGTGCGAGTCGAGGACGTAGACGTGGACGTTGGAAAGAGGCCCGCCAATGGTGGGCCGGGTGTCGGGCCGCACGGCGAAGGCGGTGGAGTCGACGGTGCACTCGGTGGGCCCGTAGACGTTGAAGGTAAGGGTGCGAGGCGCCGAGGCCAGCTGCAGCCAGAGGGCCTCGTCGATGGCCTCACCACCGGGCACCAGCAGGCGCGGGGCAGACGCGTCCTGAAGCATTCCGGACTGCACCAGCAGGCGAAGCAGCGAAGGCGTGCAGTCGAGCACGTCGACCCGCTGGTGCTTGAGCCACAGGCACATGGCATCCGGGTCCTGGCGAGTCGTCTCGGGGACGATGCACAGGCAGTGGCCGTCGAGCAGCTGGACGAGCTGCTTGACGGAGGCGTCGAAGGCCAGGGGCGCATTGACGCTGACGCGAAGGCCGGAAGGCTGGCCGGCGTAGACGGTGGTGGCCAGGGCATGGCGCAGGTTGAGCACGGAGCGGTGCTGCACCATGACGCCCTTGGGCGTGCCGGTACTGCCGGAGGTGTAGATGACGTAGGCGAGGTTGCCGGAGGCGGCGGAGGCCGGAGGGTTGTGCGAGGGCAGCGAGCCCGGCAGCGCATCAACAGAGTCGAGGCACAGCACGCGGGTACCCACCGGGCACCAGGACGACTCCAGGTGCTTCTGGGTGAGCAGCACGGGGGCAGCGCAGTCGAGGAGGGTGAACTCCAGGCGCTGAGTGGGCCAGGCCGGGTCCAGCGGCACGTAGGCGCCGCCGGCCTTCATGACGCCCAGCAGGGCGACGACCATGTCGACGGAGCGCTCGAAGCACAGGGCGACGGGCACGTCGGGGCCGACACCCTGCGAGCGCAGGTGCCAGGCGAGCTGGTTGGCGCGCGAGTTGAGCTGGGCGAAGGAGAGGACGGAGTCCCCGAAGGAGACGGCGGGTGCGTCGGGAGTCCTGGCGACCTGAGCCTCGAAGGCGTGGTGGAAGCAGGAGTCCACAGCCGCTTCGGCCGCAGTGTCATTCCAGGCGCGCAGCACCTGCTGGCGCTCGGAGCCGGTGAGCAGGGGTAGCTCGGACAGGCGCTGAGCGGGATTGGCGACAATGGCCTCCAGCAGCACCTGGAGGTGGCGCGCCATGCGCGTACCGGTGGCCTCGGTGAACAGGTCCGCGTTGAACTGGACCTGGCCGGCGAAGCCGTCGGGCGTCTCGGTGAGGTTGAGCATCAGCTCGAACTTGGTCGCGCCCGAGCCACTGCTCTCCAGGGACCGCACGGACAGCGACGGGCGAACGACGTCCTGCACCGGGGTGTTCTGCAAGGTGAAGAGCGTCTGGAACAGCGGCGACCGGCTCAGGTCGCGAACCGGATGCAGCTCCTCGACGAGCTTCTCGAAAGGCACATCCTGGTGCTCGTAGGCGCCGAGCGTCGTCTCCCGCACCTGCCGCAGCAGCTCGAGGAACGAGCGCTGGCCGTCCGTGCGCGCACGCAGGACGAGGGTGTTGACGAAGAAGCCGATGAGGCTCTCGGTCTCCGCGTGACGGCGGCCCGCGATGGGCGAGCCGACGACGACATCCTCCTGGCCGGAGTAGCGCGAGAGCAGCACCTGGAAGGCGGCCAGCAGCACCATGAAGGGCGTGGCGCTCTCGCGCTGGGCCAGGGCCTTGAGGGACTCACTCAGCTCCCGAGGCAGCAGCACCGGCGCCGTGGCGCCACGGTGGGTGAGCACAGGCGGACGCGGGAAGTCGGTGGCCAGCTCCAGGTGCGGCGGCGCCCCGGTGAGCTGCTCCTTCCACCACCCCAGCTGCGTGTCGAGCGCAGCGCCCTGCAGCCACCGGCGCTGCCAGACGGCGTAGTCGGCGTACTGCACCGGCAGCTCGGGAAGCGGAGAGGGCTGGCCCGCGGCGAAGGCTTCGTAGAGGGCCACGACTTCGCGCACCAGCACGCCCGAGGACCACCCGTCGGAGACGATGTGGTGCAGGTTGAGCAGCAGCGCGAACTCCTGCTCGCCCAGGCGCAGCAGGCTGACGCGCAGCAGCGGCCCGGTGGACAGGTTGAAGGGCCGCAGCGCCTCCTCCGAGGCCAGCCGGCGGGCCTCGGTCAGCCGCTGCGACTCCGGCACCTCTCTGAGGTCCACGACCGGTAGCTTCAGTGCGGAGGCCGGGTGGATGACCTGCACCGGCTCGCCCTGACTGGAGGCGAAGGTGGTGCGCAGCGACTCATGGCGGCGCACCAGCTCGGAGAAGGCGCGCTCCAGCGCGGCCACATCCATCGCCCCCTCCAGGATGAGGGCGGTGGGCATGTTGTACTGCACGCTGCCCGGCTCGAGCTGGTCGAGGAACCACAGCCGCTGCTGCGCGAACGACAGCGGCAGCGCTCCGGTACGCGGCACGCTCTCGAGGGGCGGAAGCGTCTGACCCACGTGCTCGCGCCCGGTGCGCTCGATTCGCGGAGCGAGCGTGGCGACGGTGGGCGCCTCGAAGAGGGCGCGCAGGGGCAGCTCGACCTCGAACGTCTTGCGCACGCGAGCGACGACCTGCGTGGCCAGCAGGGAGTGGCCACCCAGGGCGAAGAAGTCGTCGTGACGGCCGACCTTCTCCACTCGCAGCACCTCGGCCCAGAGGGCGGCGAGCTGCTCTTCGGTGGAGGTGGCGGGCGCCTCGTAGGTGCCGGCGGAGGAGGAGACCTCCGGGGCCGGCAGCGCCCTGCGGTCCACCTTGTCGTTGGGCGTGAGGGGGAAGGCGTCCAGCGCCATGAAGGCCCCGGGCACCATGTAGTCGGGCAGCCGCTGCTTGAGGAAGTCACGCAGCGCGGCGCTGTCGGGCGTGGAGCCGCGGCCGGTGACGTAGGCCACCAGTCGCTTGTCGCCGGGGACGTCCTCACGCACCAGCACCAGGGCCTGATGCACTGCCGGGTGCTGGGCCAGGGTGGCCTCGATTTCACCCAGCTCGATTCGGAAGCCACGCAGCTTTACCTGGAAGTCGGTGCGGCCCAGGTAGTCGAGCGTGCCATCGGCGAGCCAGCGCACGCGGTCGCCCGTGCGATACAGGCGGGCGCCGGGCTCGGTGCTGAAGGCATCGGGGATGAAGCGCTCGGCGGTGAGCTCCGGCCGGCCGAGGTAGCCGCGAGCCAGACCCACGCCGCCGATGAACAGCTCTCCGGCGACGCCCACGGGCACCGGACGCAGGGAGGCATCCAGCACGTAGAGGCGGGTGTTGGAGAGCCCCTTGCCGAGCGGCGGCTTGAGGCCGTTCGGTACGCACGCATGCACCGTGGCGATGACGGTGGCTTCGGTCGGGCCATAGGCGTTGAGGAAGCGCCGGCCCGGGGCCCACCGCTCCACCACCTCGGCGGGGCAGGCCTCGCCGCCCGTCTGAAGGGTGGTGAGCCCCTCCAGGCCTTCGGCGGGCATCACCGCCAGCACGGAAGGCGGCAGCTGCGCCGAGTCGATGGCCTGGTCGCGCAGCGTGTCCACCAGCGGCTGGCCGGGCATCAGCTCCTCGCGCGGAGCCAGCACGAGCGTGGCGCCGCTCAGCAGGGCCATCGTCACCTCGTGCACGGAGGCGTCGAAGCTGAGTGAGGCGAACTGCAACACCCGCTGGCCCGCACGCGCGCCCGTCAGGGCAATCATGTGCCGGGCGAGGTTCAGCACGCCCCGGTGGGCGACCATGACGCCCTTGGGACGACCGGTGCTGCCGGAGGTGTAGATGACGTAGGCCAGGTTGTCGGCGGAGCCCCACCGCGTGGGCGCCGTCTCCGGGTGGCGAGCAAGCGCCGACGCATGCGTATCGAGCGCCAGCACGTGGGCGGAGCCGGGCGGCAGCGCGTCACGGAGGTGCGAGTGCGTGAGCAGGACGGAGGCGCCGGAGTCCTGGAGCATGAAGTCCAGGCGCTCGCGAGGGTAGGCCGGGTCCAGCGGCACGTAGGCGCCGCCAGCCTTCATGACACCCAGCAGGCCGACGACCAGGTCGAACGAGCGCTCCAGGCACAGGGCCACGCGCGAGTCCGGGCCCACGCCCAGTGAGCGCAGCTCATGGGCGAGCCGGTTGGCGCGAGCGTCCAGCTCTCGGTAGCTCAGCGACAGCTGGCCGAAGCGCAGGGCGGGAGCCTCGGGCGTGCGCAGCGCCTGGGCCTCGAATGCCTCGTGGATGCAGAGGCCATCATCGAAGGGCGCGGCCGTCTGGTTCCACTCCACCAGCACCTGCCGCTGCTCTGCGGGGCTCATCAGCTGCAGCTGGGACAGACGCTGGCGCGGGGCGTGGACGGCGGCTTCCAGCACGGCGCGCAGGTGGTCCGCCATGCGAGCGGCAGTGGCCGCATCGAAGAGGTCCGTGTTGTACCCGAGCGAGCCGAAGAGGCCCTCGGGGTCGGGCGTCAGGGCCAGCGTCAGGTCGAACTTGGCGACGCTACCGGCGGTCTCGACTCCGGAGAGCGTCAGGCTGGAGAGGGTGAGGGTCGCCTCGGGAAGGTTCTGCAGGGCGAACATCACCTGGAAGAGCGGCGAGCGGCTCAGGTCGCGCGCGGGCTGGAGCACCTCCACCAGCTTCTCGAACGGCACGTCCTGGTGGGTCTGGGCGCCGAGCGTCGTCTCGCGCACCTGGTCCAGCAGCGACGCGAAGGTGTCCTCCTCGGAGATGCGTGCACGCAGGGCCAGGGTGTTGATGAAGAACCCGATGAGCCCTTCCAGCTCCGAGCGATTGCGCCCGGCGATGGGCGAGCCGACGACGACGTCGTCCTGACCCGAGTAGCGATGCAGCAGCGTCTGCCACGCGGCCAGCAGCACCATGAAGAGGGTGGCGTTGTGCTCACGGCCGAGCGCTTCCAGTCGCTGGGACAGCTCGCGCGGGAGCTGGAAGGCATGGGTCGCGCCGCGGAAGGTCTGCACGGGCGGGCGAGGCCTGTCGGTGGGCAGCTCCAGCGCCTGGGGCGCGCCGCCGAGCTGCTCCTTCCAGTAGCCGAGCTGGGCCTCGAGCGCCTCATCGCGCAGCCAGTCGCGCTGCCACACCGCGTAGTCGGCGTACTGCACCGGCAGCGGCGGAAGCTGGGGCTGCGCACCGGAGGAGAAGGCCTCGTAGAGCGCCGCCAGCTCGCGGACGAGCACGCCCAGCGACCAGCCGTCGGAGACGATGTGGTGCATCGTCATCAGCAGGACGTGTTCCGCGGGAGCCAGGCGCAGGAGCGAGGCCCGGAACAGGGGCCCGCGCTGGAGGTCGAAGGGCCGTCCGGCCTCTTCCGTGGCCAGGCGCACCGTCTCCGCCTCGCGTGAAGCGGTGGGCAGTGCGCTCAGGTCCACCTGGGGCAGTCGCACGGGCGCCGCGGGATGGATGACCTGCACGGGCTCGCCGTTGTTCGTGGCGAAGGTGATGCGCAGGGACTCATGGCGCTCGACGAGCGCGGCCAGGGCGCGCTCCACCGCGCCGACATCCAGGGTGCCAGTGAGGCGCACTGCCGTCGGCATGTTGTAGACGGGGCTGCCCGGCTGGAGCTGGTCGATGAACCACAGGCGCTGCTGGGCGAAGGACAGCGGCAGCGGGCCGGTGCGCGGCACGGGTACCAGCGGCGGCGTCGCCGGGCCCTTCTGCGCCTTGCTGGCCTGCGCGACGCGCGCGGCAAGGGCGGCCACGGTGGGCGCCTCGAAGAGCGTACGCAGGGGCAGCTCCACGCCAAGGGCGGAGCGCACGCGCGAGATGACCTGGGTGGCGAGCAGCGAGTGTCCACCGAGGGCGAAGAAGCCGTCGGTGACGCTGACGCGCGGCAGGCGGAGCACCTCGCCGAAGATGGCCGCCAGCTGCTCTTCCTCGGGCGTCCGAGGGGCGGTGAAGGGGGCATCGCCGCGCAGGCTCTCGGCGTCGGGCGCGGGGAGTTGCTTGCGCGCCAGCTTGCCGCTGGGCGTCAGGGGCAGGGCCTCCAGCGAGACGAACGCGGAGGGCACCATGTACTCGGGCAGCCGCTGAAGGAGGTCGGTGCGCAGGGCGTCGGTGTTCAGCGGAGCGGCCTGGCCGTCCGTTGGAGCCGGGACGACATAGGCCACCAGGCGCTTGTCGCCGGGGCTGTCCTCGCGCACCACGGCGGCCGCGTCGCGCACGCCGGGCGCGGCACGCAGGGCAGCCTCGACTTCACCCAGCTCGATGCGGAAGCCCCGCAGCTTCACCTGGAAGTCCACGCGGCCGAGGAACTCCACGGTGCCATCGGCCTTCCAGCGCGCGGAGTCGCCGGTGCGGTACAGGCGCGAGCCGGGCACGTTGCTGAACGGATGCGGAACGAACTTCTCCGCGGTCAGCTCGGGACGGCCGGCATACCCGTGGGCCAGGTGCGTGCCGCCGATGAACAGCTCGCCGGGCACGCCCACCGGGCAGGGCTGGCCGTGCGCGTCCAGCACGTAGAGGCCAGTATGCGGCAGCGGGGCTCCGATGGAGGGCAGGCGCGGCCAGGCGGACGGCGCGCCCTGCAGCCTGTGGGCGGAGACGACGTGCGTCTCGGAGGGGCCGTACTGGTTCTCCAGGACGCAGCCGGGGAGCCTCTCGAAGAAGGCCACCAGGGCAGGCGTCACCTGGAGTTGCTCACCGGCCGTCACCACCTCGCGCAGCGCGCGCGGCAGGGTGGCGCCGTGGGCCACGGCGTCGGCCATGGCCTGGAGGGCGACGAACGGAAGGAACAGTCGTTCCACCGCGTGCCGGTCCATGAAGGTCAGCAGCGCGGGGATGTCCTGGCGCAGGCCGCCGGTGGGCAGCACGACGGTGCCGCCGGCCCACCAGGTGCTGAAGAGCTCCTGGAAGGAAACGTCGAAGCTGAGCGCGGCGAACTGCAGCGTGGTGGCCGAGGGCTTCGCGGACTGGCGCAGCTGCCAGGCCAGCAGGTTGCTGAGCGCGCGGTGCGGCAGTGCGACGCCCTTGGGGCGGCCGGTGCTGCCCGAGGTGTAGATGACGTAGCAGGTGGCCTCGGGCGACACGTCACGCGAGGGCGCGTGCGTGGGCTGGCGGGCGATGGCGTCCGCCTCGGAGTCGACGGACACACGGCGGGCCCGCGAGTCCGCCGGCAGCACGGACGTGAGGTGCGACTGCGTGAGGACGACGGGAACGCCCGCGTCCTCCAGCATGAAGGCCAGTCGCTCAGCGGGGTAGGTGGGGTCCAGCGGCAGGTAGGCCGCGCCGGCCTTGAGGGCGGCGAGGACGGCGACGGCCATGTCCAGGCTCTTGTCCAGGCACAGGCCGACGGTGCCACCGGTGGGCACGCCAAGGGCGGCGAGGTGCCAGGCCAGCTGGTTGGCGCGGGCGTCCAGCTCGGCGTAGGTGAGCGAGCGGGTGCCGTCGGTGACGGCGATGGCGCGAGGCGTGCGGGCTGCCTGGGCCTCGACCTGCCGATGCACGGGGGACGGCGTGTGCGGCTCGCGCGCGGTGTCGTTCCACGCCACGAGGAGCTGGCGCCGCTCGGCCGTGTCCAGCAGGGGCAGCTGCCACAGGGGCAGCTCTGCGTTGGCCACGACACCTTCGAGCAGCCGCTGGAGGTGGGCCACCATGCGGCGGGCCGTCGCCTCATCGAAGAGGTCGGTGTTGTACTCGAAGCCGCCCAGGAGCTCGTCGCCGAGGTCTGTCACGAGCAGCGAGAGGTCGAACTTGGCGGTGCTGTTGCTCGCCTCGAACGGGCGCAGCGCCAGGGCCGCGTCGTCCACTCCCGGGCGAGCACCCGGCTGCTGCCTGGGAGCGCTCTGCAGGGCGAGGAGCACCTGGAAGAGGGGCGTGCGGCTCAGGTCGCGCTCGGGACGCAGCTCGTCGACGAGCTTCTCGAAGGGGACATCCTGGTGCGCATAGGCGCCGAGCGTCGTCTCCTTCACCTGGGCGAGCAGCTGCCGGAAGGACATGCCCGGGTGCAGGCGCGTGCGAAGGGCGAGGGTGTTGGCGAAGAAGCCGACGATGTCCTCGAGCTCGGCCTGCTGGCGGTTGGCGATGGGGGAGCCGACGACCAGGTCGTCCTGGCCGGAGTAGCGAGAGAGCAGGACGCTGAAGGCGGACAGCAGGGCCATGAAGGGCGTAACGCCCTCGCGCCGGCACAGGGCATGGAAGGCCGACGCGAGCTCCGGGCCGAAGCGCACGGGCACCGTGGAGCCATGGGACGTCTGCACGGGAGGCCGGGGCCTGTCAGTGGGCAGCTCCAGCGCATGAGGCGCGCCTTCGAGCTGTCGCTTCCACCAGGACACCTGCTTCTCCAGCACCTCGCCCTGCAGCCAACCACGCTGCCACACGGCGTAGTCCGCGTACTGGACGGGCAGCGGCGCCAGCGGAGAGGGAAGCCCCTGCGAAAGCGCCGAGTAGAGCGCGCCAACCTCACGAATGAGGATGCCGTTGGACCAGCCGTCCGAGACGATGTGGTGGACGGTGACGAGCAGGACATGGCTGCGCTCAGCCAGTCGCACCACGGTGGTGCGCATCAGCGGGGCCTGCGTCAGGTCGAAGGGCTTTCGCGCTTCCGTAGCAGCGTGTTCGAGCGCCCTGGCCTCCCGTTCGGACTCGGGCAGGTGGCTCAGGTCCACCACCGTCAGTGGCAGCGAGACCTCGGTGTGGAGGCGCTGAACGGGAGAGCCGTCCTCCATCATGTGGAACGACGTGCGCAGCGCCTCATGACGCTGGACGAGCCCCTGGAGGGCGCGCTCCATGGCTCCGGTTTCCAGCGCACCATCCAGCTGCACGGCGAACGGGATGTTGTAGAAGGCGCTGTCGGGCTGCAGCCGGTCCAGGAACCACAGTCGCTGCTGCGCGAAGGACAGCGGCAGCGCGCCGGTGCGAGGCACGGGGAGCAGCGGTGGCGGACGCACGCCGTCGCGTTCACGCCGGGCGTCCTCGATGCGAGGCGCGAGGGCCGCTACGGTCGGCGCCTCGAAGAGGGCGCGCAGGGGCAGCTCCACGTCGAAGGCCTTGCGCACGCGAGAGACGACCTGGGTGGCCAGCAGGGAGTGGCCGCCCAGCGCGAAGAAGTCGTCGTGACGACCGACCTTCTCCACGTGCAGCAGCTCGGCCCAGAGCGCGGCGAGGGTCTGCTCGGTGGGCGTCGCGGGCGCTTCATACGTGGCGGCCAGCAACGCCGTGTCGGGCGCGGGCAGGGCACGCCGGTCCATCTTGCCGTTGGGCGTCAGCGGGAAGGCATCGAGGGCGACGAAGGCCGCGGGCACCATGTACTCGGGCAGCCGCTGCTTGAGGGCAGAGCGCAGGGCGGCGGAGTCCGGCGCGGTTCCTTCGTGGGTGATGGACTCGGGCAGCCGCTGCTTGGGAGCAGAGCGCAGGGCGGCGGAGTCCGGCGCCGTGCCTTCGTGGGTGAAGTACGCCACAAGGCGCGGGTTGCCGGGCACGTCCTCGCGCACCAGCACCAGGGCTTGCCGCACGCCGGGCTGGGCGGACAGCGCCGCTTCGATTTCGCCCAGTTCGATGCGGAAGCCGCGCAGCTTCACCTGGAAGTCGGTACGGCCCAGGTAGTCCAGCGTGCCGTCGGCCAGCCAGCGCACCTTGTCGCCGGTGCGGTACATGCGAGCACCGGGCGTGGGGCTGAAGGCATCGGGAAGGAAGCGCTCGGCGGTGAGGCCCGGCCGGCGCAGGTAACCACGGGCGAGGCCCGCGCCGGAGATGAACAGCTCCCCAGGCACGCCGACAGGCACCGGACGCAGGTGCGAGTCGAGGACGTAGACGTGGACGTTGGAAAGCG
Source organism: Pyxidicoccus xibeiensis (assembly GCF_024198175.1). Classification (NCBI taxonomy): domain Bacteria; kingdom Pseudomonadati; phylum Myxococcota; class Myxococcia; order Myxococcales; family Myxococcaceae; genus Pyxidicoccus; species Pyxidicoccus xibeiensis. The sequence continues at coordinate 33,767 of NZ_JAJVKV010000031.1, read as the reverse complement.
GCCCGCCAATGGTGGGGCGGGTGTCTGGCCGTACGGCGAAGGCGGTGGAGTCGACGGTGCACTCGGTGGGCCCGTAGACGTTGAAGGTGCGGGTGCGAGGCGCCGAGGCCAGCTGCAGCCAGAGGGCCTCGTCGAGGGCCTCACCACCGGGCACCAGCAAGCGCGGAGCAGACGCGTCCTGAAGCATTCCGGACTGCACCAGCAGCCGCAGCAGCGAAGGCGTGCAGTCGAGCACGTCCACCCGCTGGTGCTTGAGCCACAGGCGCATGGCGTCCGGGTCCTGGCGAGTCGTCTCGGGGACGATGCACAGGCAGTGGCCGTCGAGCAGCTGGACGAGCTGCTTGACGGAAGCATCGAAGGCCAGGGGCGCATTCACGCTGACGCGCAGGCCCGAAGGCTGGCCGGCATACACCGTGGTGGCCAGTGCATGGCGCAGGTTGAGCACGGAGCGGTGCTGCACCATGACGCCCTTGGGCGTGCCGGTACTGCCGGAGGTGTAGATGACGTAGGCGAGGTTGCCGGAGGAGGCGGAGGCCGGAGGGTTGTGCGAGGGCAGCGACGCGGGCAGCGCATCCGCAGAGTCGAGGCAAAGCACGCGGGTGCCCACCGGGCACCAGGACGACTCCAGGTGCCGCTGGGTGAGCAGGACGGGGGCGGCGCAGTCCAGGAGGGTGAACTCCAGGCGCTGGGAGGGCCAGGCCGGGTCCAGGGGCACGTAGGCGCCGCCAGCCTTCATGACGCCCAGCAGGGCGACGACCATGTCGACGGAGCGCTCGAAGCACAGGGCGACGGGGACGTCGGGGCCGACACCCTGCGAGCGCAGGTGCCAGGCGAGCTGGTTGGCGCGGGAGTTGAGCTGGGCGAAGGAGAGGCCGGAGTCCCCGAAGGCCACGGCGGACGCGTCGGGGGTCCTGGCGACCTGAGCCTCGAAGGCGTGGTGGAAGCAGGAGTCCACCGCCGCTTCGGAGGCGGTGTCATTCCAGGCGCGCAGCACCTGCTGGCGCTCGGAGCCGGTGAGCAGGGGCAGCTCGGCCAGGCGCTGGGCGGGATTGGCGACAATGGCCTCCAGCAGCACTTGGAGGTGGCGCGCCATACGCGCACCCGTGGCCTCCGTGAAGAGGTCCGCATTGAGCTGCAGGGTGCCGAGGAAGCCTTCGGGCGTCTCGAAGAGGTTGAGGCTCAGCTCGAACCTGGCCACCTCACCGCCACGGGCCTCCAGCGGACGGACCGTCAGCGACGGCAGGACGACGTCCCCCGCCGGGATGTTCTGCAGGACGAAGAGGGCTTGGAACAGCGGCGAGCGGCTCAGGTCTCGCGCCGGCTGCAGCTCCTCCACCAGCTTCTCGAAGGGCACGTCCTGGTGCGCGTAGGCGCCCAGCGTCGTCTCCTTCACGCGGCCCAGGAGGGTGCGGAAGGACGGGTTGTCGTCCAGGCGTGCGCGCAGGACCAGGGTGTTGACGAAGAAGCCGATGAGGTCTTCCAGCTCGGTGAAGCGACGGCCCGCGATGGGCGAGCCGACGACGATGTCCTCCTGGCCGGAGTAGCGGGACAGCAGGAGCTGGAACGACGCCAGCAACAGCATGAACGGCGTCACGCCCTCGCGCCGGGCCACGGCCACGATTGACTCGCTCAGCTCACGGGGCAGGTTCACCGGCACCGTGGTGCCACGGTGGGTGAGCACGGGCGGCCGGGCGAAGTCGGTGGGCAGCTCCAGGTGCGGCGGCGCACCGGTGAGCTGCTGCTTCCACCAGGACAGCTGCGCCTCGAGCGTCGCGCCCTGCAGCCACTCGCGCTGCCAGACGGCGTAGTCGGCGTACTGCACCGGCAGCTCGGGCAGGGGCGAAGGCAGACCCTGACGGAAGGCCTCGTAGAGGGCCACCAGCTCGCGCACCAGCACGCCGGAGGACCAGCCGTCCGAGACGACGTGATGCACGTTGAGCAGCAGCGCGTGCTGGTCCTCCCCCAGCCGGAGCAGGCTGACGCGCAGCAGCGGTCCCGTGGACAGGTTGAAGGGCCGCATGACGTCCGCGGTGGCGAGGCGACGCGCCTCCTCCATCCGCTCCGCGTCCGGCAGGGCCGTCAGGTCGACCACCGCCACCTTCACCGCGGAGGGCGGGTGGATGAGCTGCGTGGGCTGGCCCGCCTCGGTGGCGAAGGTGGTGCGCAGTGCCTCATGGCGGCGCACGACCTCGCTGAGCGCGCGCTCCAGCGACTGCACGTCCAGCGCCCCGTCCAGGATGAGGGCGGTGGGCATGTTGTACTGCACGCTGCCCGGCTCGAGCTGGTCGAGGAACCACAGCCGCTGCTGCGAGAACGACAGCGGCATTCCCCCAGTCCTGGGCACGGGCCGTGGCGCCTGGACCGACGGCACCCCCGCCGCGTCCTGGAGGTCGATGATGCTGGCGAGCCGCTCCAGCGTGGGCGCCTCGAAGAGCGCGCGCAGGGGCAGCTCCACCCCGAAGGACGCACGGATGCGCGCCACCATCTGAGTGGCCAGCAGCGAGTGGCCGCCCAGGGCGAAGAAGTCGTCGTGACGGCCCGGCTTCTCGACTCGCAGCACCTCGGTCCAGAGCGCGGTGAGCCGCTCCTCGGTGGCCGTGGCCGGCGCCACATAGGTGTGCGCGGAGCTCCGGGCCGCGAGGTCCGGCTCGGGCAGGGCCTTGCGGTCCACCTTGCCGTTGGGCGTCAGCGGGAAGGCGTCCAGCGCGACGAAGGCGGAGGGCACCATGAAGTCCGGCAGCGACTGCCGCACGTGCCGCCGCAGCGCTTCCGTGTCGAGCGCCTGCCCCTCGGCCGGCACCACATACGCCACCAGCCGCTTGCCACCGCCGCCGTCCTCGCGCGCCACCACCACCGCGCCCGCGAGGCTGGAGTGCTGGCGCAGCGCGGACTCAATCTCTCCCAGCTCGATGCGGAAGCCGCGCACCTTCACCTGGTGGTCGATGCGGCCCAGGTACTCCAGCGGGCCGCCGGGCACGTGCCTCACCAGGTCGCCCGTGCGGTACATGCGTGCCCCGGGCTCGGGGCTGAAGGGGTCGGCCATGAAGCGCTCGGCCGTCAGGTCCGGTCGGCCCAGGTAGCCACGGGCCAGTCCCGCGCCCGCCAGGTACAGCTCGCCCGGAACGCCCTGCGGCTGAAGCCCCAGGCGCGCGTCCAGGATGTAGCCCCGCGTCTCCGGCAGCGGCAGGCCGATGGTGGGCTCGCCCGGGCCTTCCGGCACGCGGGTGAAGGTGGAGTAGGTGGTGTCCTCGGTGGGGCCGTAGAGGTTGAAGACGTGCTGCACCGTGCCGGTGGCGTACAGGCCCCGCACGAGCGCGCCCGGAAGCGCCTCGCCCGCGAGGTTGATGGTGCGCACCGAGGGCGGAATGGCGCCCAGCCGCAGCAGCTCCGCGATGGCGGAGGGAACCGTGTTGACGAGCGTCACCCCGCTGGCGTCGGGCATCGACGCGAGCGCCAGCGCATCCCGCACCAGGAAGACGGTGCCGCCGCAGCAGAGGGGCGCGAACAGCTCGAAGATGGACAGGTCGAAGCAGATGGAGGTGGCCGCAAGCGTGCCGGCGAGCTGCTCGCGGGAGAACGCACCCGTGGCCCAGTCCAGGAACGCGGTCGTGCTGGCGTGGGAGATGGCCACGCCCTTGGGCCGGCCGGTGGAGCCGGACGTGTAGATGACGTGCGACAGGTTGTCCGGCACAGCCTCACAGGCCGGCGCCGAGGAGGGCAGGCGTGAGAAGGCCTCGGGAAGCGCGTCGAGGCAGACGGTGAGGGCACCCGCCGTGTCGAGCTGGAGCGAGTCCAGCAGGACGCGGTGAGAGAGCAGCAGCCGGGCCGCGGAGTCGGCCAGGGTGAAGTCCAGGCGCTGGCGCGGGTAGTTCGGATCCAACGGGACGTAGGTGCCACCCGTCTTGAGGATGGCGAGCAGCGCCACGACGAGCTCCGCCGTGCGCTCCATGCAGACGGCGGCGCGCACCTCGGGCCCCATGCCGAGCGACAGCAGGTGCCAGGCGAGGCGGTTGGCGCGCTCCTCGAGCTGCCGGTAGGTGAGGCGCTCCGTGCCGGCGACGAGGGCAATGGCGTCGGGCGTGCGGGCGGCCTGCTCGGACACCCGCGTGTGGACGAGCGTCCTGCGCAGCGAGGTGCGCGGGTCGGCCGACTCCACCACCACGGCGTGCCGCTCGGTGGCGGGAAGCAGCGGGAGGTCGAGCACGCGCTGCTCGGGATGGGCGATGGCGCCTTCCAGCAGGACCTGGAGGTGGCCCATCAGGCGGTGCAGCGACTCCTTCCGGAAGAGGTCCGTGCTGTACTCCACCACGCAGACCAGGCCCTCGGGTGCGCTGGAGAAGCTGAGCGTCAGGTCGAACCGGGCGTGATGGCTCTTCACCTCCACCGGGTGGATGGAGAGCGAGTCCTGCTCCGCCGGGCCCGTCGCCTTCGCCTCATCCGGCGCGGTGTTCTGGAGGATGAGCATCGCCTGGAACAGCGGCGAGCGGCTCAGGTCGCGCGCGGGGCGAAGCTCCTCGACGAGCTTCTCGAAGGGCACGTCCTGGTGCGCGTAGGCGCCCAGCGTCGTCTCCTTCACGCGGGCCAGCAGGGCGCGGAAGGAGGGGTTGTCGTCCAGGCGCGTGCGCAGGGCGAGCGTGTTGACGAAGAAGCCGATGAGCCCTTCCAGCTCGGCGAAGTGCCGGCCGGCGATGGGCGAGCCGATGACGATGTCGTCCTGGCCCGAGTAGCGCGCCAGCACCGTCTGCGTGGCGGCGAGCAGCGCCATGAAGGGCGTGGCGCCCTCCTTCTCGCAGAGGGCCTCCATCGCCCGCTGGAGCTCGGGGGGGAACGTGAAGACGAAGCTGTCGCCGCGGAACGACTGAATGGCCGGACGCGGGAAGTCCGTGGGCAGCTCCAGCGCATGCGGAGCGCCGGAGAGCTGCTGCTTCCACCAGCGCAGCTGCTCGTCGAGCACGGCGCCCTGGAGCCAGGAGCGCTGCCACACGGCGAAGTCGGGGTACTGCACCGACAGCTCCGGCAGCGGCGAGGGCTGGCCCCGGGAGAACGCGTCGTACAGGGCCGCCACCTCGCGGACCAGCACGCCCTGGGACCAGCCGTCCGTGACGATGTGGTGGATGTTGAGCGCGAGCACGTGCTCGGCCGGGCCGAGCTTCACCAGCAGCGCCGTCAGCAGCGGCCCCGTGTCCAGGACGAAGGGGCGCCAGACCATCTCCTCCACCCGCTTGAACGCCTCTGCCTCGGCCGCGGAGGCCGTCAGCGCGCTCAGGTCCACCTGCTGCAGCTCGACGGGCGCGGGGGGCGAGATGACCTGCACCGGCCCGCCCTCCCGGGAGAGGAAGGTGGTGCGCAGCGACTCGTGACGCCGCACCAGCTCGGAGAGACTCCGCTGGAGGGCGTCCACGTCCAGGCGACCTTCCAGCCGGACGACGGCGGGAAGGTTGTAGGTGGCGTTGCCGGGCTCCAGCTGGTCGATGAACCACAGGCGCTGCTGGGCGAAGGACAGCGGCAGCGAGCCGGTGCGCGACACGGGCACCAGCGGCGGGCGCTCCCTGCCGGGCCGGGACAGGAGCCGGGCCTGCGCAATGCGCGTGGCGAGGGTGGCCACGGTGGGCGCCTCGAAAAGCGCACGCAGGGGCAGCTCCACGCCGAAGGTGGAGCGCACGCGCGAGATGACCTGGGTGGCGAGCAGCGAGTGCCCACCCATGGCGAAGAAGTTGTCGGTGACGCTGACGCGAGGCAGCCGCAGCACCTCGCCGAAGACGTGTGCCAGCTTCTCTTCGTCGGGCGTCCGGGGCGCGGTGAAGGGGGCGTCGCCGCGCAGGCTCTCGGCGTCCGGCGCGGGGAGCAGCTTGCGCGCCAGCTTTCCACTCGGCGTCAGGGGCAGGGTCTCCAGCGAGACGAAGGCGGAGGGCACCATGTACTCGGGCAGCCGCTTCTGGAGCTGTGCCCGCAGGACGTCGATGTCCAGCGGCGTGGCCTCTGCGTGTCCCTCCGCGCGGGCCGGGACGACGTAAGCCACCAGGCGCCTGTCACCGGGGTTGTCCTCGCGCACCACGGCGGCGGCGTCACGCACGCCGGGCAGGGCGCGTAGGACGGCCTCGACTTCGCCCAGCTCGATGCGGAAGCCGCGCAGCTTCACCTGGAAGTCGATGCGGCCGAGGAACTCCAGGTTGCCGTCGGCCTTCCAGCGCGCCAGGTCACCGGTGCGGTACAGACGGGAGCCGGGCTCGTCGCTGAAAGGGTTGGGCACGAAGGCCTTGGCCGTCAGGTCCGTCCGGGCCAGGTAGCCATGGGCCAGGTGCGAGCCACCGACGAAGACTTCTCCGGGCACGCCCACGGGGCAGGGCTGCCACTCGGCGTCCAGCACGTAGAGCTGCGTGTGCGCCAGCGCGCTGCCAACGGCGGGCAGGGAGGGCCAGGAGGAAGGAGCGCCCTGGAGGCGCAAGGCGGTGACGACGTGGGCCTCGGAAGGGCCGTACTGGTTCTCCAGGACGCAGCCGGGCAGCTTCTCGAAGAAGGAGACCAGGGCAGGCGTCACCTGGAGCTGCTCACCGGCCGTAATCACCTCGCGCAGTGCGCGCGGCAGGGTGGCGCCATGGACGACCGCGTCCGCCATGGCCTGCAGGGCGATGAAGGGCAGGAAGAGGCGGCGCACCGAGTGGCGGTGCATGAAGTCCAGCAGCGCGGGGATGTCCTGGCGCAGACCGCCGGTGGGCAGCACGACGAGGCCACCGGCCCACCAGGTGCTGAAGAGCTCCTGAATGGAGACGTCGAAGTTGAGTGAGGCGAACTGCAGCGTGGTGTCGGCGGGGTTGAAGGACTGCTTCTGCTGCCACGCCAGCATGTAGCTGAGGGCGCGGTGGGGCATGACGATGCCCTTGGGCCGGCCGGTGCTACCAGAGGTGTAGATGACGTAGCAGATGGCCTCGGGCGTCTGGTGCCGCTCGGGGCGATGCGTGGGCTGCCGGGCGATGACGTCGACCTCGGTGTCCACGAAGACGCGGCGGGCGCGCAGGTCGGCCGGGAGCGCGGACGTGAGGTGGGACTGGGTGACGACGACGGGAGCGTCCGCGTCCTCCAGCATGAAGGCGAGGCGATCCGCGGGATAGGTGGGGTCCAGCGCGAGGAAGGCGGTACCGGCCTTGTGCACGGCCAGGACGGCGACGGCCATGTCCAGGCTCTTGTCCAGGCACAGGCCCACCATGGCGCCGATGGGCAGGCCCAGGGCGACGAGGTGGTGGGCCAGTTGGTTGGCGCGGGCGTCCAGCTCGGCATAGGTGAGCGAGCGGGTGCCGTCGGTGACGGCGATGGCGTGAGGCGTGCGGGCGACCTGGGCCTCCACGGGGCGGTGCAGCAGCTCGGGCGTGTGCGAGTCGCGCGAGGTGTCGTTCCACTCCACGAGGAGCTGGCGCTGCTCCTCCTCCCACAGCATGGGCAGGCGTGAGATGGCGCGGCCCGGGTCGGCCACGGCTCCGTCGATGAGCTTGAGCAGGTGGCCCACCATGCGGCGGGCCGTCGCCTCGTCGAAGAGGTCGGCGTTGTACTCGAGCACGCCCGCGAAATCCGTCCCGAAGTCGGCCAGCAGCAGGGACACGTCGAACTTCGACGTGGCGCTGTCCACATCCAGCTGCCGCATCGCCAGGCCGGCGTCCTCCTGCTTCACGAGCGGCGTGTTCTGCAGGGCAATCATCGCCTGGAACAGCGGCGAGCGGCTCATGTCGCGCTCGACGCGGAGCTCGTCCACCAGCTTCTCGAAGGGGACGTCCTGGTAGGCGTAGGCGCCGAGCGTCGTCTCCTTGGCCTGTGCCAGCAGCTCCCGGAACGTCATGCCGGGGCGCAGCCGCGCGCGCAGGGGCAGCGTGTTCACGAAGAAGCCGACCAGGCCTTCCAGCTCGGACAGCCGCCGGCCCGCGATGGGCGTTCCGATGACGATGTCGTCCTGCCGCGAGTAGCGCGACAGCAGCACATGGAACGCGGAGAGGAGCGCCATGAACGGCGTCACCCCTTCACGCTTGCAGAGTGCCTGGAAGGCCGCCGCGCGCTCGCCCTCGATGCGCACCGGGAGGGTGGCGCCGCGCAGCGACTGCACCGGCGGGCGTGGCCGGTCCGTGGGCAGCTCCAGCGCATGGGGCACGTCGGCGAGCTCGCGCCTCCACCAGGACACCTGCTGCTCCAGCACCTCGTCCCGCAGCCATCCGCGCTGCCAGGCGGCGTAGTCCGCATACTGGAGCGTCAGCGGTGGCAGCGGCGACGGCAGCCCTCGCGCGAACGCCGCATAGATGGCGCTGACCTCACCGATGAGCATGCCGACGGACCAGCCGTCCGACACGATGTGGTGCACGGTGACGAGCAGGGCATGGCTCTGCTCGGACAGGCGCAGCAGCGTGGTGCGCAGCAGCGGGGCCTTCGCGAGGTCGAAGGGCGTCTGGGCTTCCGCGGCGACCTGTCGCCGGGTCTCCACTGTGCGCTCGGGCTCGGGCAGGTGGCTGAGGTCCACCACCTTCAGCGGCAGCGCCGCCTCCGGGTGGACGAACTGCACGGGTGAGCCGGCCTCTTCACCAAAGCTGGTGCGCAGCGACTCGTGGCGGCGGACGAGCTCCTGGAGGGAACGCTCGAGCGCCTCCGCGTTCAGCACGCCGTCCAGCTGGATGGCGGAGGGGATGTTGTAGAACGGGCTGCCGGGGTCCATCTGGTCGAGGAACCACAGGCGCTGCTGCGCGAAGGACAGCGGCAGCGCTCCGTCCCGCGACGCCGGGAGCAGCGGAGGCAGTCGGACGGCCTGGCCCGACACGAGGGCCTGGTCCACCATGCGAGCGAGGGCCTCCAGCGTGGGGGCCTCGAAGAGCATGCGCAGCGGCAGGTCGATGCCGAAGTGGGTGCGCATGCGAGAGATGGCCTGGGTGGCGATGAGCGAGTGGCCCCCCAGCTCGAAGAAGCCGTCGTGGATGCCCACGCGAGAGACGCCCAGCAGCGCGCTCCACTGCTCGGCCAGGGCCTGCTCCGTCGCGGTGCGCGGGGCCACGAAGTCCCGGTGCACCTCGGTGGAGGCGTCCGGCGCGGGCAGGGCCTTGCGGTCCACCTTGCCGTTGGGCGTCAGCGGCATGGCATCCAGGCGCATCAGCGCGGTGGGCACCATGTACTCGGGCAGCCGCTCGCGCAGGTACTGGCGAAGCTCCTCCACCTCCACGGACTGGCCTGGGGCGGGCACGGCGTAGCCCACCAGCCGCTTGCCGAGGGGGCCGTCCTCGCGCACCACCACCACCGCGTCGCGCACGGCGGGGTGGGAGGCGAGGGCGGACTCCACCTCGCCCAACTCGATGCGGAAGCCCCGCACCTTCACCTGCGTGTCCACGCGGCCCAGGAAGTCCAGCTCGCCGCTGGCGCGCCACTTCACCCGGTCTCCCGTGCGGTACAGGCGGGCGCCGGGCTCGGTGCTGAAGGGGTGGGGCACGAAGCGCTCGGCGGTGAGGGCGGGGCGGCCGAGGTAGCCGCGCGCCACGCCCACGCCGCCCAGGTACAGCTCTCCCGGGACGCCCACGGGCACCGGCTGCAGGCCCGCGTCCAGCACGTAGGCCTCGACGTTGGCCAGGGGCCGGCCGATGGAGGGCGGCTTGCCGTCCGCCTCGCAGACGGTGAGGGTGGCCACCACGGTGCCCTCGGTGGGGCCGTAGGTGTTGAGGAAGCGGCGGCCCGGACTCCAGCGGGCAACGACGTCCGCCGAGCACGCCTCACCGCCGGAGATGACGGTGCGCAGCGCGGGCAGGCCCGTCGCCTCGGTGAGGGCCAGGGCCGCGGGCGTGAGGCTCACGGCCGTAATGGCGTGCTCTGCCAGGAAGGCGTGCAGGGGCTGGCCCGGCATCAGCTTCTCGAGCGGAGCCAGGTACAGGGTGCCGCCGGCGCACAGGGTGGTGAAGATTTCCTCCACCGAGATGTCGAAGCCCAGGTTGGCGAACTGGAGCATCCGCGTGCCAGGGCCGACCTCGTAGGCCAGCGCCTCGTGGGCGACGAGGTTGCACACGCCCCGGTGCTCGACGAGCACGCCCTTGGGCTGCCCTGTGGAGCCGGAGGTGTAGATGACGTAGGCGGTGTTGCGCGCGGTGACGCCACTCTCCACCGGCTCGCCACCCTCCGCCGACAGCGCGTCCAGCAACACCACGTGCGCGGGCGGGCGCGAGAAGCGCGCGAGCATGGACTGCTGCGTCACCAGCGCGCGTGCGCCCGAGTCCTCCAGCATGAAGGCCAGGCGCTCCCGCGGCAGCGACGGGTCCAACGGCAGGTACGCGCCACCGGCGTGGAGGATGCCCAGCAGGCCCACCACCAGCTCCAGGGAGCGCTCCACGCAGAGGCCGACGATGGACTCGGGGCCCACGCCGTCGCGACGCAGGCGGCGCGCCAGGGCATTGGCCCGGCGCTCCAGCTCCGCGTACGTCAGGTGCTGCCCGTCCACCACGGCCGCCACCGCCTCCGGGGCGCGCCGGGCCTGCTCGCGGATGAGCCCGCCCAGCGTGGCGCCATCCGGGAACTCCGCACGCGCGCCGTGCCACTCCTTCAGCAGCCGCTGCTTCTCTTCCGTGTCCAGCAGCTCCAGCCGGGACAGCTTCCCGTCCGGCCGGGCCACCATCGCGGCGATGGCCTGGTTCAGGTGCTTCAGCATGCGCTCGGCGGTGGACCGCTCGAACACCTCCGCGTCGTACTCCAGCACGCTATGCAGGCCGTCCGGCCCCTCGACGCAGGTGAGCGTCAGGTCGAACTTCGCCGCCTGCTCCGGCAGCTCCACTCCACCGACCGTCAGTCCGGGCAGCTCCAGGTCCAGCTTCCCGAAGTTCTGCATCATGAACATGACGTTGAAGTGCTGCCCCCGGCCGCCCTCCGGCGGCTGGAGGTGCTCGAACGGCACGTGCTGGTGCGCGAAGGCATCCAGCGCGGTCTGCCGCACGCGGCCCAGCAGCTCGCGCAGGGTGGGGTCGCCGGTCAGGCGGGTGCGCAGCAGCAGGGTGTTGAGGAAGAAGCCGACCAGGCCCTCCACCTCGTGGTGGTTGCGGCCGGCGATGGGCGAGCCGACGACGATGTCGTCCTGCCCGGAGTAGCGGCCCAGCACCACCTGGAACGCGGCCAGCACCGCCATGAAGGGCGTGACGCCCTCCGCCTTGCACAGCTCCGAGAAGGCGGCGGACACGTCGCGTGGCAGCTTCAGGGTGGTATGGCCTCCCAGGTGTCGGGAGTGCCGGGGGCGGGGGAAGTCGCCCGGCAGCTCCATCTCGGGCGCACCGGCAAGTTGCTGCCTCCACCACTGGAGCTGCGTCTCCAGCGTCTCGCCCTTCAGCCACTCGCGCTGCCACGCGGCGAAGTCTCCGTACTGCAGGGGAAGCTCATGCAGGGGCGAGGGCTGTCCCGCCACGAAGGCCGGGTAGAGCGCGGTGAGCTCACGGATGAGCACGCCCATGGACCAGCCGTCGGAGACGATGTGGTGCATCGTCAGCACCAGCACGTGCTTCGCGGCGTCCAGCCGCAGCAGCATGGCGCGCAGCAGCGGGCCGGTGGCCAGGTTGAAGGGGCGCGTCGTCTCCTGGATGACGATGCGCAGCGCCTCGGCCTCGCGGTCCTCGCGCCCGCTCAGGTCCATCACGGGCAGCGGGAAGGGCGACGGCGGGTGGACGTCCTGGAGCGGCGTGCCACCCTCGTCACGGAAGGTGGTGCGCAGCGCCTCGTGGCGGCGCGTCAGCTCCGTGAGGGCGCGCTCCAGGGCAGGCACGTTGAGCGAGCCCTCCAGGCGCAGCGCGGTGGGCAGGTTGAAGGCGGTGGTGCCGGGCTCGAGCTGGTCGAGGAACCACACGCGCTGCTGGGCGTACGACAGCGGCGGCGGCCCGTCGCTCTTGCGGCGGGTCGGCGGGGGTACCGCATTGCGTGCGGCCTTCTGCTGGAGCTGCTTCGCGAGCTGCGCGCGCTTCTCTGGGCTCAGCGCTGCAATCTTCTTCTTGATGTCACTCATGAACCCAACCCCTGCCTACGCACTCAACACGTTCGTGATTCGCGGCTCGTCCGGCTTCCCATCGAAGATGAGCTGCCCGGACTCGATGCGGACGAGACGGTCCGCCAGGTGGAAGTAGCGGTCGTCGTGGCTGATGACGACCACCGCCTTCCCGCGAGCCTTCAGGTCCTGGAGGATCTGCCGGTAGAACACTTCCTTGAACTGGGGGTCCTGGTCCGCCGCCCACTCGTCGAAGAGGTAGACGGGGCGGTCCTCCAGGTAGGCCATCAGCAGCGCCAGCCGCTTGCGCTGTCCCTGGGAGAGGGCGGTCGTGGACAGCTTGCCGTCGTCCGCAATCGTCACCTTCTTGTCCAGGTGCAGGTGCTCCAGGTAGTCCCGGGCCTGCTTCAGCATGTCGGGCGAGGCGCCGCCCACCAGCCGCTCGAACAGGAAGAAGTCATAGAAGACGGCCGAGAAGAGCTGGCGGTAGTCGTCCATGCCGTGGTGCGGGACGGCGGTGCCATCCACGCGAAGCTCTCCGGACTCGGGTGCGTAGAGCCCGCTGAGCACCTTGGCCAGCGTCGTCTTGCCACTGCCGTTGCCGCCCACGAGGAACATCACCTGTCCGCGCTCGAGCGACAGGTTGATGGGGCCCAGGGTGAACTGCTCACCGTCCCGCTCGTTGCGGTAGGTGTGGGTGACGCCCGCCATCTCGATGCGCTCGAAGGTGCGCGGCGCCTCCTGGGTGTCCGCCGGGAGCTCCATCCCCATGCCCTCCTCGGGCGCCAGGATGACGCCGAACTTCTCGATCTGCGCCAGCGCCACCTCGCCCCGGCGCACGGCGGGGTACGAGGCGGTGATGGAGTTGAGGGGCTGCTGGAAGTAGAGGACCACGAGCACCGCGCCGAACAGCTCCGTCTGCGTCAGCGAGGTGACGCGCGGCCCCACGATGAGCAGCAGGCCGATGGTGAGGACGTAGAGAGACATGCCCCAGCTCGCCGCGACGGAGAACAGGTCGTCGGTGCGCAGGTACAGCCGGCGGGACTCCTGGACGGCGGGGCCCAGGTCCAGCTCGAAGAAGTCGCGCCGCCGGCGCCGGTTGAGCCGCAGCTCCTTGGCGCCCGTGGACATGGTGAGGAAGTGCTTGAACAGGACGTTGCCCTGCTCTCGTCCCTGCTCCGCGTACTTGTTCGCGACTCCGGCCGGCACGGTGTACGTGAGCTGTCCCAGCACCATCAGGACCACGATGGCCAGGCACAGGGGCCACGACAGCCAGCCCAGGTAGATGAGGCCGCCCAGGACGATGGCGGAGCTGATGAAGATGTCCGGCAGCACCAGCACGCCCGCGCTCAGGGTGCCGATGTCCTGCATCAGCGACGTCAGCATCCGGTGGGCGCCGGCCGATTCCAGGGTCCGGAGTGAGGTGGCCAGCAGGTGCCGGCTGAGCCACATCCGCAGGTGCACCAGGATGCCGTGCTGGAGCCGGTTGAGCATGTACTGCGAGCCGATGCGCGTCAGCATCGCCGCGAACGCGATGCCCACGAAGGGCAGGGCAATCTCCGACAGGGAGCCTTCCGTGCCCCGGGTCAGCGCCTGGTTGATGAGGGCCAGCAGCGACGCACTGCTCGCGCCGGACAGCAGGCCGAAGACGACCGTGAGCACGGCCAGGGGCATCGACTTGCGCAACAGGATGAGCAGCAACTTCATGATTCACTCCCGGACTCGTCCAGCGCGTCGACCATGTCTTCCAGCTCGGAGGCATCCATGCCCTCCGACAGGGCTTCCAGGAGGAGCAGCGCCATGCCCTCCACGGTGGGGTTCTCGAACAGCCCGCGCAGCGGCAGCTCCACCTGGAAGATGGAGCGCACCCGCGTGATGAGCTGGGTGGCGAGCAGCGAGTGCCCGCCCAGCTCGAAGAAGCTGTCGTGGATGCTGACCTTCTCCATGCGCAGCACCTCCGACCAGAGGTCCGCCACCTGCTGCTCCAGCTCGTCGCGCGGCGCCACGTAGGGGCGCGGCCCCGTGGGCGCCTCGGCGGCCGGCAGGCCCGCGCGGTCCAGCTTGCCGCTGGAGGTGAGGGGCAGCGACTCCAGGCGCACCAGCGCGGAGGGCACCATGTAGTCCGGCAGCCGCTGCTGGAGGTGCGTGCGCAGGGCCGCCATGTCCAGCTCGGCCTCCGCGGCCACGTAGCCCACCAGGCGCCGGTCTCCGGGCACGTCTTCGCGCACGATGGCCGCCGCCTCGCGCACGCCCGAGAAGGCCGCCAGGCTCGCTTCGACCTCGCCCAGCTCGATGCGGAAGCCACGCAGCTTCACCTGGAAGTCGGTGCGGCCCAGGTACTCCAGCTCACCGGACTCCAGCCAGCGCACCCGGTCTCCCGTGCGGTAGAGCCGCGCGCCGGGCACGTCGCCCAGCGGGTCCGGGATGAAGCGCTCGGCGGTGAGCTCCGGCCGGCCGAGGTAGCCGCGGGCCAGGCCCACGCCGCCCACGTACAGCTCGCCGGGCACGCCCACGGGCACCGGGCGCAGCGTGGCGTCCAGCACGTACAGGCGCGTGTTGGCCCAGGGCTGGCCGATATAGGGCCGCTGTCCCGGCCTGAGCGGCGCGGAGATGGACGCGCAGACGGTGACCTCGGTGGGGCCGTAGGCGTTGAGCAGCCGGGTGTGGCCGCCCCAGCGCTGCACCAGCTCGGGTGAGAGCGCCTCACCGGCGGAGACGAGCGTGTCCAGCCGCAGCCCCTCGGGCTCGAGCAGCGCGAGCACGGAGGGCGTCAGGGTGGCGGCGGTGATGCCCTCGTCCACCAGCAGCGAGTGCAGGGGCGCGCCGGGCAGCATCCGCTCGCGAGGCGTCAGCACCAGCGTCGCTCCGGCGACGAGCGCGCCGAACACCTCCCACACCGAGGCGTCGAAGCCCACGGAGAAGAACTGCACCACGCGGCTCGTCGGCCCCAGGCGCATCGTCTCTCCGATGCGCCGCGCCGTGTTGGACAGGCCCCGGTGCGCCAGCAGCGTGCCCTTGGGCCGGCCCGTGCTGCCCGACGTGTAGATGACGTACGCCAGGTTGTCCGGCTGGACGTGGACGGGGAGCGCCGTCTCGGGCTGCGCGGAGATGGCGGCCGCCTCGGTGTCCAGCAGCACCAGCCGCTCGCCGCCCGGAGGCAGCTCGTCGGCGATGGTCTCGGTGGTGACGAGCACGGGCGCGCCGCAGTCGCGCAGCATGTAGCCCAGGCGCTCGAAGGGCAGGCTCGGGTCGAGCGGGACGTACGCGCCGCCGGCCTTGAGGACGGCGAGGATGGAGACGATGAGCTCCGGAGCGCGCTCCAGGCAGAGTGCCACGGGCACCTCGGCCGTGACGCCGAGCGAGCGCAGGTGCCACGCGAGCTGGTTGGCGCGCGCGTCGAGCTGCGCGTAGGTGAGCGTCTGCTGCTCGAAGCGCACGGCGGTGGAGCCGGGCGCCCTCGCGGCCACGTCGGCGATGAGCTGGTGGACGCACGCCTCGCCGGAGGGCCAGACGTGCGGGGTCGGGTTGAAGTCCACCAGGAGCTGATGGCGCTCGGGGTCGGCCAGCAGGGGGAGGGCGGACACGCGCGTGTCGGGCCGGGCCGCCGCGGCCTCCAGCAGGGTGCCCAGGTTGCGCACCAGCCGCGTCACGGTGGCGGCGGTGAACAGGTCGGTGCGGTACTCGCAGCTGCACGCCAGGCCCACGGGCGTTTCGGTGAAGGAGATCGTCAGGTCCAGTCGTGACGTGGTCGACTCCACGTCCTCGCCGCGCAGGGTGAGGCCGGGCACGCGCAGCTCGGAGGTGGGCTGGTTCTGCAGCACCAGCTTCACCTGGAAGAGGGGCGCGTGGCCCATGGAGCGCTCGGGGTTGACGGCCTGGACGAGCTGCTCGAAGGGCAGGTCCTGGTGGGCGTAGGCGCCGAGCGTGGACTCACGCACGCGGCCCAGCAGCTCGGTGAAGGTGGGGTCGTCGTCCAGCCGGGCGCGCAGCGCGAGCTGGTTGATGAAGAAGCCGACGAGCTCCTCCGTGCCGGCGTGGTGGCGGTTGGCGATGTCCGTGCCGACGACGATGTCCTGCTGGCCGGAGTGGCGCGAGAGGACGACGTCGAGGCCCGCCAGCAGCGTCATGAACAGCGTGGCGCCGTGCTGGCGGCTGAGGGCGTGCAGCGCCGGGGTGAGCGGGGCCGGGAGGACGTGCTGGAGGCTGGCGCCCTGGAAGCTCTGGGCCGACGGACGGGGGAAGTCGGTGGGCAGCTCCAGGAGGGACGGTGCGCCGGACAGGTGCTGCTTCCACCAGTCGAGCTGCCGCTGGAGCGCGGCGCCCTGCAGCCAGGAGCGCTGCCACGCCGCGAAGTCGGCGTACTGCACGGGCAGCGGCGCCAGCGCCGGAGGCCTGCCCGTGAGGCGCGCCTGGTAGAGCTCGGTCATCTCGCGCACCAGCAGGCCCATGGACCAGCCGTCGGAGATGATGTGGTGCAGGCTGAGCAACAGCGTGTGCTGCTCGGGGGCAATGCGCAGCACGGTGGCGCGCACCAGCGGGCCCTTCGTCAGGTCGAAGGGACGCTGCGCTTCTTCCATCGCGAGGCGCTTCGCCTCGGCCTCGGCGTCCGGCCGGCTCCGCAGGTCCACGATGGGGAGCGGAACGGCGGTGGGCGGATGGATGAGCTGGACGGCCTGTCCCTCGTGGTCGGCGAAGGTGGTGCGCAGCGGCTCGTGGCGGTGCACCAGCTCCGTGAGGATGCCCTGGAGCGCGTCCACGTCCAGGGTGCCCTCCAGCCGGAGCGCGATGGGGATGTTGTAGAACGGGCTGTTGGGCTCCAGCCGGTCGAGGAACCACAGGCGCTGCTGCGCGAAGGAGAGCGGCAGCGGGCCCGTGCGCGGGACGGCGACGATGGCCGGCGCCGTGAGTCCCTGACCCGTCTGGAGCGCCGCCTGGACCCGCCCCGCGAGCCCCTGGAGTGACGAGGCCTCGAAGAACTCGCGCAGGGGCAGCTCCACCCCGAAGGCGGAGCGCACGCGCAAGATGAGCTGCGTGGCGAGCAGCGAGTGCCCGCCCAGCTCGAAGAAGTTGTCGTGGAGGCCCACCTTGTCCACACGTAGCACCTCCATCCACAGCTCCGCGAGCTTCTGTTCCACCGGGCTGCCCGGCGCCACGTAGGCGCGCAGTCCGGTGGGCGCTTCCGGAGTCGGAAGTGCGGCGCGGTCCAGCTTGCCGTGGGCGGTGAGGGGCAGCGAGTCCAGGCGCACCAGCGCGGAGGGCACCATGTACTCGGGCAGCCGCTGCTGGAGGTGGGCGCGCACGGCCGCCAGGTCCAGCTCGGCCTCCGCGGCCAGGTAGCCCACCAGGCGCTTGTCACCTGGGACGTCCTCGCGCACCACCACCGCTGCCTCGCGCACGCCGGAGAAGGCGGTGAGGGTTGCTTCCACCTCTCCCGTCTCGATGCGGAAGCCGCGCAGCTTCACCTGCGAGTCGAGCCGGCCCAGGTACTCCAGCTCACCGGACTCCAGCCAGCGCACCCGGTCTCCGGTGCGGTACATGCGCGCGCCCGGAATGGCCGAGAAGGGGTTGGGCAGGAAGCGCTCGGCGGTGAGGTCCGCGCGGCGCACGTAGCCACGTGCCAGGCCCACGCCGGAGATGAACAGCTCACCGGGCACGCCGTGCGGCACCGGCTCCAGGCGCGAGTCGAGCACGTACAGCAGGGTGTTGGCCCAGGGCTGGCCCAGGGTGGGGCGCTCGGCGGAGACAGGGCCGCGGGTGATGGTCGCGCAGATGGTGGCCTCGGTGGGGCCGTAGGCGTTGAGCAGGGTGCGGCCAGGGCCCCAGCGGCGTGCCAGCTCCGGGGTGAGGGCCTCACCGGCGGAGATGAGCGTCTCGAGTGAGGCCAGCCCCTCGGGCTGGAGCTGGGCGAGGACGGAGGGCGTGAGGGTGACGGCGGTGATTCCCTGCTCCACCAGCAGCGAGCGCAGGGGCTCGTCGGGCAGCAGCCGCTCGCGGGGCGCGAGCACGAGGGTGGCGCCGGCGAGCAGGGTGGCGAAGACCTCCATGATGGAGGCATCGAAGCTGGAGGCGGCGTACTGGAGGACGCGGCTGCCCGGGCGGTAGCGGTGGGCGGAGATGGCGGCCGAGGCGGTGGCGCACAGGCCCCGGTGTGCCAGCAGCGTGCCCTTGGGCCGGCCCGTGCTGCCCGACGTGTAGATGATGTAGGCCAGGTTGTCGGGCTGGACGCGGGAGGGGAGCGCCGTCTCGGGCTGCGCGGAGATGACCGCCGCCTCGGCATCCACCAGCACCAGCCGCTCGCCACCC
This sequence comes from Pyxidicoccus xibeiensis, assembly GCF_024198175.1. NCBI lineage: Bacteria > Pseudomonadati > Myxococcota > Myxococcia > Myxococcales > Myxococcaceae > Pyxidicoccus > Pyxidicoccus xibeiensis. The sequence goes on along the minus strand of NZ_JAJVKV010000031.1, from coordinate 15,496 downwards.
GAGGGCAGCTCGTCGGCGATGGCCTCGGTGGTGAGGAGCACGGGCGCGCCGCAGTCGCGCAGCATATAGCCCAGACGCTCGACGGGCAGGCTCGGGTCTAGCGGGACGTAAGCGCCGCCGGACTTGAGGACGGCGAGGATGGCGACGGTGAGCTCCGGGGACCGCTGGAAGCAGACGGCCACGGGCACCTCGGCCGTGACGCCGAGCGAGCGCAGGTGCCACGCGAGCTGGTTGGAGCGCGCGTCGAGCTGCGCGTAGGTGAGCGTCTGCTGCTCGAAGCACACGGCGGTGGCCTCGGGCGCACGCGCGGCCACGTCGGCGATGAGCTGGTGGACGCACGCCTCGCCGGAGGGCGAGACGTCGGAGGACGGGTTGAAGTCCACCAGGAGCTGACGGCGCTCCGGGGCGCCCATCAGGGGGAGCGCGGAGATGCGCATGTCGGGCTGGGCCGCCGCGGCCTCCAGCAGGGTGCCCAGGTTGCGCATCAGCCGTGCCACGGTGTCGGCGGTGAAGAGGTCGGTGCGGTACTCGCAGCCGAACAACAGGCCCTGGGCCGTCTCGATGACGGAGACCGTCAGGTCCAGGCGCGAGGTGCCGGACTCGGAGCTCTCGGCTTGCAGCGTGAGGCCCGGCAGCACCAGCTCGGTGTCAGGCTGGTTCTGCAGCACCAGCTTCACCTGGAAGAGGGGCGCGTGGCCCATGGAGCGCTCGGGGTTGAGCTCCTTGACCAGCTCCTCGAAGGGCAGGTCCTGGTGGGCGTAGGCGCCCAGCGTGACGTCCCGCACCCGGCCGAGCAGCTCGCGGAAGGTGGGGTCGCCACCCAGCCGCGCGCGCAGGGCCAGCTGGTTGATGAAGAAGCCGATGAGGCCTTCAGTCTCTCCGCGGTTGCGGTTGGCGATGTCCGTGCCGACGACGAAGTCTTCCTGGCCCGAGTAGCGGGAGAGGACGACTTCGAGGCCCGCCAGCAGGGCCATGAAGAGGGTGATGCCCTCACGGCGTGACAGGGCCTGGAGCGAGTCGACCAGCTCGCGCGGCAGCACGTGCGTGTGGATGGCGCCGCGGAAGCCCTGGATGGCGGGCCGCGGGAAGTCGGTGGGCAGCTCCAGCAGCTGGGGCGCGCCGGTGAGGTGCTCGCGCCACCAGGAGAGCTGGGCTTCGAGGGCCTCACCCTGGAGCCAGCCGCGCTGCCAGGCCGCGTAGTCCGCGTACTGGATGGCCAGCTCGGGCAGGGGCGAGGGCTGACCGGCGGAGAAGGCCGCATAGAGCGTGGCGGACTCACGCACCATCACGTCCATGGACCAGCCGTCCGTGACGATGTGGTGCAGCGTCAGCAGCAGCAGGTGCTCGCGTGCGTCCAGCCGGACCAGCGACGCGCGCATCAGCGGACCGGCAACGAGGTCGAAGGGCCGCAGGGCGTCCTCGGTGACCAGGCTTCGGGCCCGGGCTTCACGCTCCTCGGTGGGCAGGTCGCTCAGGTCCACCACCGGCAGCGCCAGGCCGGCGGCGGCGTGGATGACCTGCACGGGCTCGCCGTCGCGGGTGGAGAACGTGGTGCGCAGCGCCTCGTGGCGGTGGACCAGCGTGTTGAAAGCGTGCTCCAGGGCTCGCGCGTCCAGCGCGCCCTTGAGGCGCAGCGCGATGGGCATGTTGTAGAGCGGGCTGCCGGGCTGGAGCTGCTCGATGAACCACAGCCGCCGCTGGGCGAAGGAGACGGGCATGGCTCCCGTGCGCGGCACGGGGACCAGGGGCGGCGGAGCGGAGGCCGTCTCGTTCCGGAGGAGGTCCAGGCGCGCGGCGAGGCCGGCGACGGTGGGCTCCTCGAAGAGGATGCGCAGGGGCAGCTCCACGCCGAAGCTGGCGCGGATGCGGGAGGCGAGCTGGGTGGCCAGCAGCGAGTGGCCGCCCAGGGCGAAGAAGCTGTCCTCCGCGCCCACGCGCTCCACGCGCAGCAGCTGCGCCATCAACCCGGCCAGCGTCGCCTCGGTGGGCGTGCGCGGGGCGATGAAGGTGGCCGCCGTGTTGGCGTCGCTGTCCGGCGCCGGCAGGGCCTTGCGGTCCAGCTTGCCGTTGGGAGTGAGGGGCAGGGCGGCCAGCGTCACGAAGGCCTGCGGCACCATGTACTCGGGCAGGCCGCGCGCCAGGCCCTGACGAAGTGAGGCTGTGTCCACTGCGCCGACCACGTAGCCGACCAGCCGCTCGTCGCGCACCAGCACGGTGGCGTCGAGGATGCCGGGCTGCGCCTTGAGGGCGGCCTCGATTTCGCCCAGCTCGATGCGCAGGCCGCGCAGCTTCACCTGGAAGTCGATGCGGCCCAGGAAGTCGAGCGTGCCGTCCGCCAGCCAGCGCACCTTGTCGCCGGTGCGGTACAGCCGTGCGCCGGGCTCGGTGGCGAAGGGGTGGGGGACGAAGCGCTCGGCGGTGAGGTGCGGGCGGTGCAGGTAGCCGCGGGCCAGGCCCACGCCGCCCATGTACAGCTCCCCGGGCACACCCGTGGGCACCGGGCGCATGCGCGCGTCCAGCACGTACGCCTGGGCGTTGGCCATGGGCCGGCCGATCGGCGCCACCGGCGAGGAGAACGCGCCCTCCACGAGCCACGACGTGGCGTCGATGGTCGTCTCGGTGGGGCCGTAGTTGTTGTTGAGGCGCACGTGCGGCAGCACCTCGCGCACGCGCGGCGGCAGGTCCGCAGGCAGGGCTTCGCCGCCGGAGATGAGCCAGCGCAGGCGCGTGGCGGTGCGCAGGGCCGGGTCGTCCAGCAGCACGCGCAGCATGGACGGCACCACCTGGAGCACGGTGATGTCGTGGCGCACCAGGGCCTCGCGCAGGACGACCGGGTCGCGCTGTGCCTCCGGCGGCGCCAGCACGAGGGTGGCTCCGGACAGGACGGTGGAGAACACCTCGGCGACGGACACGTCGAAGCTCAGCGAGGTGAGCTGGAGCGCCCTCTCTCCCGGGCCCAGGTCGCACAGCGTGCGCATCCAGGTGGAGTGGTTGGCCAGAGCGCGGTGCGACAGGACCGTGCCCTTGGGCTGGCCCGTGCTGCCGGAGGTGTAGATGACGTAGGCGGCGCTATCCGCCGGCACCGGCGCGCTGAAGGCGGTGTCACGGAAGCCGGCCTCCCAGCCGGCGTCGAGGCACACCACGGCCGGGCCCTCGGGCAGCACGCCAAGCAGGTGCTGCTGGGTGAGCAGCACCGGGGCAGCGGTGTCCTGGAGCATGAACGCCAGGCGCTCACGCGGGTAGGCCGGGTCCAGCGGCACGTAGGCGCCGCCGGCCTTGAGCACGCCGAGGAGGGCCATGGGCACCTCCAGCGAGCGCTCCATGCACAGGGCGACGAGGGTGCCGGGTCGCACGCCCAGCGCACGCAGGTGAGCGGCCAGCACGCCGGAGCGTGCGTCGAGCTGCGCGTACGTGAGCGAGCCTGTGCCGGAGACCACGGCGAGCGCGTCCGGCGTGAGGGCGGCCTGGGCGGAGAAGAGGTGGTGGACGCTGGCGCCATCCGGGAAGGCGGCGGCGGTGTCGTTCCACTCCACCAGCAGGCGGCGCTGCTCGGCCTCGTCCATCAGCGGCAGGGTGGAGACGGCCTGCTCGGGGGCCGCCACGGCGGCGCGCAGCAGGGTGAGCAGGTGCACCACCATGCGCTGCATGGTGGCCGCGTCGAACAGGTCGGTGTTGTAGACGAGGCTGCCCTGGAAGCCCGCGGGCGTCTCCAGCACACCGAGGTCCAGGTCGAACTTGAGAGGCACCTCGCTGGTCCCGACTTCCTCCAGCCGCAAGCCTGGCAGCTCCAGCGCACCCATGGGGGTGTTCAGGACGGAGAACATGACCTGGAACAGCGGCGAATAGCTGAGGCTGCGCTCCGGACGGAGCTCCTCCACCAGCTTCTCGAAGGGCACGTCCTGGTGGTCGAAGGCCCCCAGGGTGGTGTGCTTCACCTGCTCCAGCAGCGAAGTGAAGCACGCGTCCGGGTCGATGCGCGTGCGCAGGGCGATGGTGTTGACGAAGAAGCCGATGAGGCCCTCGGTCTCCGCGCGGTTGCGGCCGGCGATGGGCGAGCCGACGACGACGTCATCCTGGCCGGAGTAGCGCGACAGCAGCACCTGGAAGGCAGCAAGCAGCGTCATGAACGGCGTGGCGCCGTGGCGCTGCGACAGGGCCTTGACGGCCTCGGAGAGGTCCGCCGGAACGATGACGGGCAGGTGCGCGGCGTTGCGCGTCTGGACGGATGGGCGGGGCCTGTCGGTGGGCAGCTCCAGCAGGGCGGGTGCGCCGCCCAGCTGCTTCTTGAAGTACTCCATTCGCGCCTGGAGCGCGTCGTCGCGCAGCCAGCCGCGCTGCCACGCCGCGAAGTCCGCGTACTGCACGGGCAGGGGCGGCAGCTCCGCGCGGGTGCCGGACAGGTGCGCCGTGTAGAGCGCGCCCAGCTCCCGCACCAGTACACCCGTGGACCAACCGTCGGAGACGATGTGGTGCATCGTCGACAGCAGCACGTGCTCCCGCTCACCCAGCCGCAGCAGGGTGACGCGGAAGAGGGGGCCTGCGGCGAGGTCGAAGGGCCGCAGCGCCTCTTCGCGGGCCCGGCGCAGCACCTCGTCCTGGCGCTCGGACTCGGGCAGCGTGCTCAGGTCCACCACGGGCAGCGACAGGGGCGCAGCCGGGTGGATGACCTGCACCGGCTCACCGTCGCGCGAGGCGAAGGTGGTGCGCAGCGCCTCGTGGCGCTCCGCCACGTCCGAGATGGAGCGCTCCAGTGCGCCCACGTCCAGGGTGCCCTTCATCCGCAGCGCGGCGGGCATGTTGTAGAGCGGGCTGCCCGGCTCGAGCTGGTCGATGAACCACAGACGCTGCTGCGCGAAGGACAGCGGCAGCGCGCCCTTGCGCGGCGCGGGCGTGAGCGCGGGGATGCCCAGGCCCTGACGCTCCAGGCGCGTCGAGTCCACGTGCCGGGCGAGCCCGACGACGGTGGGCGATTCGAACAGCTCGCGCAGCGCCAGCTCCAGGTCGAAGGCCGCGCGGATGCGGGAGACGACCTGGGTGGCCAGCAGCGAGTGGCCGCCCAGCTCGAAGAAGTCGTCATTCAGCCCCACGCGCTTGACGCCCAGCACGTCGGAGAAGATGCCGGCCAGCACACCCTCGGTGGCGGTGCGGGGCGCGGCGAAGTCGTCGCCCTCCGCGCCTCCCAGCTCGGGGGCGGGCAGGGCGCGCCTGTCCACCTTGCCGTTGGGCGTGAGGGGCAGGGACTCCAGGCACACGAGTGCCGAGGGCACCATGTACTCGGGCAGCTTCTGGCGCAGGAAGTCCTTGAGGTCCGCCGCGTCCGTGTCGGGCGCGACGGCGTAGGCCACCAGGCGCTTGTCGCCGGGCGAGTCCTCGCGCACGACGACGACAGCCTCCTGCACGCGCGAGTGCAGGCGCAGGACACTCTCCACCTCGCCGGGCTCGATGCGGAAGCCACGCACCTTGACCTGGAAGTCGACGCGGCCGAGGAACTCCAGCGTCCCGTCCTCCAGCCAGCGCACCTTGTCGCCCGTGCGGTAGAGCCGCGCACCGGGCTCGGTGGCGAAGGGGTGGGGGACGAAGCGCTCGGCGGTGAGGTCCGGCCGGCCCAGGTAGCCCCAGGCCAGGCCGTCGCCGCCGGTGTACAGCTCACCGGGCACGCCCGGCGCCACCGGCCGCAGCGCCGCGTCCAGCACGTAGACGCGGGTGTTGGAGATGGGGCGGCCCAGCGGGACGGAGGCGCCGAAGGTGGCGCCGGTCTCCATCCGGTGGCACGCGGTGAACGTCGTGTTCTCCGTGGGGCCGTAGCCGTTGACCAGCACGGCGCCCTGCGGGAGCCGGGCCAGGTGCTCGCGCACGCGCTGCGCGGGCAGGGCGTCACCGCCAGCCAGCACCTGGCGCACGGAGGCCAGGGCCTCGGGCTGGTGCACCGCCATCTGCTCGAACAGGGCGGCCGTGAGCCACAGCGTGGTGACGCGGTGGCGCACCAGCGCCGCGCCCAGCTCTTCGAGCGAGGGCGCGTGGGGCGGGAAGAGGACCAGCCGCGCGCCGTGCAGCAGCGCGCCCCAGATTTCCAGGGTGGAGGCGTCGAACGAGCTGGGGGCGAGCTGGAGGAAGGTTTCCTCGGGCCCGAAGTGGATGAAGGTGCCGCTCATCACCAGGCGGGTGATGCCGCGGTGGGGGATGGCGACGCCCTTGGGCTGACCGGTGGAGCCCGAGGTGAACATCACGTACGCGAGGCTGTCTGCGCTGGCGAACGCGTCGGACGCGGACACGGGCTGGCGGGCCACCTGCTCCCACTCGGAGTCCAGGCACACGAGGAGCGGGACGTGGGCGGGCAGCTCGTCGGCGAGCCGCTCCTGCGTGACGAGGACGGACACGGCCGTCTGCGCGAGCATCGTCTGCAGGCGCTCCGCCGGGTAGGTCGGGTCCAACGGGACGAAGGCGGCACCGGCCTTGAGGATGCCGAGCAGGCCCACGGGCAGCAGCAGGCCGCGCTCCAGGCACAGCGCCACGCGCGTGCCCGGGGTGACGCCCAGCGTGCGCAGGTGGTGCGCGAGCTGGTTGGAGCGCTCGTCGAGCTGCCGGTAGGTGAGGGTGCCCTCCTCGGACTCGAGCGCGATGGCGTCGGGCGTGCGGGCCGCCTGGGCCTGGAAGAGGGAGTGCACGGCCGTGTCGCGGGGGAAGTCACGCCCGGTGGCGTTCCAGTCCACCAGCACCTGTCGCTCTTCCGCTTCGGCCATCAGGGCCAGGCTGGAGATGGAGGCCTCGGGCCGCGCCACCGCGGCCTCCAGCACCGTGCCCAGGTGGCGCAGGAGTCGGTCCATGGTGGCCGCGGTGAAGAGGTCCGTGCGGTACTCGCAGGCGCACGCCAGGCCCTGCTCCGTCTGGAGGACGGCCAGCGTGATGTCCAGGCGCGAGGTGCCGGAGTCGACGCTCTGGGCCCGCAGCGTGAGGCCGGGCACGACAATCTCGCTGGTCGGCTGGTTCTGCAGCACCAGCTTCACCTGGAACAGCGGCGAGTGTCCGAGGCTGCGCTCGGGGTTGAGCTCCTTGACCAGCTCCTCGAAGGGCAGGTCCTGGTGGGCGTAGGCGCCCAGCGTGACGTCCCGCACCTGGCCGAGCAGCTCGCGGAAGGTCTGCCCCTCCTCCAGCTTCACGCGCAACGCGAGCTGGTTGACGAAGAAGCCGATGAGGCCTTCGGTCTCCGCGCGGTTGCGGTTGGCGATGTCCGTGCCGACGACGAAGTCCTGCTGGCCGCTGTAGCGGGAGAGGACGATGTCGAAGCCGGCCAGCAGGGCCATGAAGAGCGTGGTCCCCTCACGGCGGCAGAGGGCCTGGAGCGAGTCGGCCAGCTCGCGCGGCAGCAGGCGCGAGTGGGTGGCGCCGCGGAAGCCCTGGAGGGCAGGCCGCGGGAAGTCGGTGGGCAGCTCCAGGCGCGGAGGGGCGCCGGTGAGGTGCTCGCGCCACCAGGAGAGCTGGGCCTCGAGCGCGTCACCCTGGAGCCAGCCGCGCTGCCAGGCCGCGTAGTCCGCGTACTGGATGGCCAGCTCGGGCAGGGGCGAGGACCGACCGGCGGAGAAGGCCGCGTAGAGCGTGGCGGCCTCACGCACCAGCACGCCCATGGACCAACCGTCGGTGACGATGTGGTGCATCGACAGCAGCAGCACGTGCTCGGTGGGGCCGAGGCGCAGCAGCGTGGCGCGCAGCATCGGGCCGTGGGTGAGGTCGAACGGGCGGCGTGCCTCCTCGCGGGCCAGCCGCAGGGCCTCTTCCTCGCGCGCGCCTTCGGCCAGGGTGGACAGGTCGACCACCGGCAGGGGCACCGGCGCGGGCGGATGGATGACCTGCACCGGGCCTTCACGGAAGGTGGTGCGGAGCACCTCGTGGCGGCGTGCCAGCTCGGTGAAGGCTCGCTCCAGCGCGGACACGTCGAGCGTGCCCTCCAGGCGAAGGCCGAGGGGCACGTTGTAGAAGGGGCTGTCCGGCTCCAGGCGGTCGAGGAACCACAGGCGCTGCTGGGCGAAGGAGAGGGGAGTGGCTCCGTCGCGCGAGGTGGGACGCAGCGCGGGCGCCTGGGGGGCCTGCTGGGACGTCCGCATGGCGGCGTCCACGCGCTCGGCGAGGCTGGCCACGGTGGGTGCCTCGAACAGCTCGCGCAGCGGCAGCTCGATGCCGAAGGTGGCCTGCACCTGCGAGAGGGCCTGGGTGGCCAGTAGCGAGTGGCCGCCCAGCTCGAAGAAGTCGTCGTGCACGCCGACGCGCGCGACGTGCAGCAGCTTCGCCCAGAGGGCGGCGAGCTGCTCCTCGGTGCGGCTGCGGGGCGCGACGTAGTCGCGGGCCTGGGCCTCGCGCTCGTCATCGGGCGAGGGCAGGGCCTTGCGGTCCACCTTGCCGTTGGGGGTGAGGGGCAGGGCCTGGAGCACGGAGATGACGGCGGGCACCATGTGCTCGGGCAGCCGCTGCTTGAGGGCGGTGCGCAGGGCGGCGACGTCGAGGGAGTCGCCCTCCTCGGCCACCACGTACGCCACCAGGCGCTTGTCCCCCGGGGCATCCTCGCGCACCACGGCGGCGGCCTCGCGCACGGAGGGGTGCTGCAGGAGGGCGGACTCCACCTCACCTGGCTCGATGCGGAAGCCGCGCAGCTTCACCTGCTCGTCCAGGCGACCCAGGTACTCGAGGGTGCCGTCGTCCAGCCAGCGGGCCTTGTCGCCGGTGCGGTAGATGCGGGAGCCCGCGTCGGTGGCGAAGGGGTTGGGGATGAAACGCTCGGCGGTGAGTGCGGGCTGGCCGAGGTAGCCGCGGGCCAGGCCCACGCTGTCCACGCACAGCTCTCCCGGGACGCCGACGGGCACCGGACGCAGGGTGGAGTCCAGCACGTGGACACGCACGTTGGCCCAGGGGCGGCCGATGGTGATGCGCTGGCCGGGCCGCATGGGGGCGGAGAGGGTGGCGCAGACGGTGACCTCGGTGGGGCCGTAGGCGTTGAGCATCCGCACGCGAGAGCCCCAGCGCTCCACCAGCTCCGGAGCGCAGGCCTCGCCGGCGGAGATGAGCGTCTCCAGGGAGGGGAAGTCCTCCGGAGACAGCTGTGCCAGCACGGAAGGCGTGAGGGTGACGGCGGTGACGGACTCCTCGCGCAGCAGGGTGCGCAGCGGGGTGCCTGGCATCAGCCGCTCGCGGGGCGCGAGCACGAGGGTGGCGCCGGCCAGCAGGGTGCCGAAGACTTCGGCGACGGAGGCGTCGAAGCCGAAGGCGGCGTACTGGAGGACGCGACTGGAGGGGTGGAAGCCGTGCTCGCGGGCGGCGGTGAGCGCCGTGTTGCACAGTCCGCGGTGCTGAAGGAGCGTGCCCTTGGGGCGGCCGGTGGAGCCGGAGGTGTAGATGATGTATGCGAGGTTGTCGGCGCCCACGCCCGAGGAAGGTGCGGAGTCGGGCCCGGCCTCGAAGAGGGGGGCGTCGGTGTCGAGCAGGACGAGCTGCTCGCTGCCGGAGGGCAGTTCGTCGGCGATGGCCTCGGTGGTGACGAGGACGGGGGCGGCGCAGTCACGCAGCATGTACGTGAGGCGGTCCACCGGATAGCCGGGGTCCATGGGGACGTAGGCGCCACCGGCCTTGAGGATGGCGAGGATGGCGACGACCATGTCGAGCGAGCGCTCGACGCAGAGTGCGACGGGGACCTCGGGCCGGATGCCCAGCGAGCGCAGGTGGTGGGCCAGCTGGTTGGCGCGGGTGTCGAGGCGGGCGTAGGTGAGGGCCTGGCCCTCGAAGCGCACGGCGACGGCGTCGGGAGTGAGCGCGGCCTGGGCCTCGAAGAGCTGGTGCGCGGTCGTCTCGCGCGGGAAGCCACGCCCGGTGGCGTTCCACGCCTGGACCTGTGCGAGCTCGTCCGTGGTGAGCAGGCTCACCTGGCGCAGGGGCTGGTCCGCGTTGGCGGTGACATGCTCGAGCAGCGCGCGGTAGTGGCGCCCCATCCGCTCCGCGGTGCTCGCGTCGAAGAGGTCCGTGTTGTAGTTGAGCGCGGGCTCCAGGTGGCCGTTGACCTCCACCACGCCGAAGCCGAGGTCGAACTTCGAGGTGTCCTCTGTGGGGGGAAGCGGCTCCAGCTCCAGCCCGGGGAGCGTCAGCGGCTCGCTCGGCGTGTTGTGGAAGCTGAAGCTGACCTGGAAGAGCGGGCTGCGGCTCGGGTCTCTCCGGGGCTGCAGCTCTTCCACCAGCTTTTCGAACGGGACGTCCTGGTGCTCGTATCCGGCCAGCGTGCGCTGCTTGACCTGGGCCAGCAGCTCGCGGAAGGACTGGCGGTTGTCGATGGTGGCTCGCACCACCAGGGTGTTGACGAAGAAGCCGATGAGGCCTTCGGTCTCCGCGCGGTTGCGGTTGGCGATGGCGGCACCGACGGTGATGTCGTCCTGGCTCGAGTAGCGCGACAGCAGCAGCTGCAGGGCGGCCAGCATCACCATGAAGGGCGTGGCCCCCTCACGCTGCGCCAGCGCCTTCACCGCGTCACTCAGCTCGTGAGGGAAGGGAATCGGCAGCGTGGCGCCGTGATTGGACTGCATCGCGGGACGCGGCCGGTCGGTGGGCAGCTCCAGCGCGGCGGGCGCGCCGGCCAGCTGCTGGCGCCACCACTCCAGCTCCTGCTTCAGCACTTCGCCCTGGAGCCACTGCCGCTGCCACACCGAGTAGTCCGCGTACTGCACGGGCAGCGGCGCCAGTCGCGCCGGCTCACCGCCGCTGAACTGGCGGTAGTAGGCCCCCAGCTCGCGCACCATGATGGCGACGGACCAGCCGTCCGAGACGATGTGGTGCGCCGTGACGAGCAGGATGTGCTCGGCGGATGCGAGGCGCACCAGCGTGGTGCGCACCAGCGGGCCCTGAGCGAGGTCGAACGGGCGCTGCGCCTCCTCTCGCGCCAGCCGCCGTGCTTCCTCGTCACGTTGGGCGGCAGGCAGGGCGGACAGGTCCACCACTGGCAGCTCCACCCGAGGCTCGGAGTGGATGTGCTGCGTGGGCTGGCTGCCATGCACCACGAAGGTGGTGCGCAGGGCCTCGTGTCGCTGTCCCAGTGCGTGGAGCGCGCGGTGCAGCGCGGTGACATCCAGTGTGCCGTTCAGCTTCAGCGCCCAGGGAATGTTGTAGGCGGTGCTTCCCGGCTGGAGCTGGTCGATGAACCAGAGGCGCTGCTGAGCGAAGGACAGCGGCAGGGCCTGCGTGCGCTCCACGGGCACCAGCGGCGGTTGCTGCGTGGTGCCGTCACGCTGCTGAAGGCGCTCGGCGAGCAGGGCCACGGTAGGGGCGGAGAAGAGCTCACCCAGGGGCAGCTCGACGTTCAGCGTGGCGCGGATGCGGGAGACCACCTGCGTGGCCAGCAGCGAGTGGCCGCCCAGCTCGAAGAAGTCTCCATGCAGGCCCACGCGCTCCAGGCCGAGCACGCCCGCGAAGATGCCGGCCAGCTGCGTCTCCAGCTCGGTGCGCGGCGCGACGAAGTCCTCGGAGACGGAAGCCGCGAAGTCTGGTGCGGGCAGGGCCTTGCGGTCCAGCTTGCCGTTGGAGGACAGGGGCAGCGCGGCCATTTCAACGAAGGCCGAGGGCACCATGTACTCGGGCAGTCGCTGCTGCATGAAGCCGCGCAGGGCTGACGTGTCCAGGCCGGGCGTGGTGGGGACGACGTAGGCGACGATGCGCTTGTCGCCCGGGACGTCCTCGCGCACGACAGCCACCGTCTCCTGGATGCCGGAGAACTGGCGCAGGACGGCTTCGACTTCGCCCAGCTCGATGCGGAAGCCACGCACCTTCACCTGGAAGTCGGTGCGGCCCAGGAACTCCAGCGTCCCGTCGGCAGTCCAGCGCACCTTGTCGCCGGTGCGGTAGAGCCGCGCGCCGGGAGTCGTCGAGAAGGGGTGGGGGACGAAGCGCTCGGCGGTGAGGTCGGGGCGGTTGAGGTAGCCCCAGGCGAGGCCCTCACCACCGACGAAGAGCTCTCCAGGCACGCCGGGCGGCAGCGGCTGGAAGGCGTCGTCCAGCACGTAGGTGGTGGAGTGGGGAAGCGGCCGGCCGATGGGGACGGAGCGCAGGACTTCGTCTCCGGCCTTCAGCGTATGCGTGGCGGAGAAGGTGGTGTTCTCGGTGGGGCCGTAGCCGTTGATGAGGACGGCGCCTTCCGGCATGCGGGCGAGGTGCTCACGCACGCGGTGCGCGGGCAGCACGTCACCACCGGCGAGCACCTGGCTCACACCAGCCAGGGCTTGTGGCTGCTGGGCGACCATCTGCTCGTAGAGGGCGGCGGTGAGCCACAGCGAGGTGACGCCGTGGCGCACCAGCTCGGAGCCCAGCTCCTCCAAGGAGAGGGAGCGGGCCGGGGCGAGGACGAGCCTGGCGCCGTTGAGCAGGGCACCCCAGATTTCGAGAGTCGAGGCGTCGAAGGCGACGGGGGCGGCCTGGAGCCAGACCTCCTGGCTGCCGAAGCGCATGAAGCCGTTGTTCTTCACCAGTCGCGCGACAGCGCGGTGGGGCACGCACACGCCCTTGGGCTGGCCGGTGCTGCCCGAGGTGTACATGACGTACGCCAAAGCTTCCCCGCCCAGGTGGATGGCAGGAGCGGACTCGGGCTGGCGTGCAATGCGAGCGCCCTCCTCGTCCATGACGACCATGACGTTGCCCGTGTCGGGCAGCTCGTCAGCGAGCGCGGACTGGGTGAGCAGCACGGCCGCAGCGGACTGCTGGAGGACGAAGGTGACGCGCTCGGTGGGCCAGCCCTTGTCGAGCGGGACATAGGCCGCTCCGGCCTTGAGGATGGCCAGCAGCCCCACCACCAGGTCCACGGAGCGCTCCAGGCGCACCGCGACGCGACTGCCCGCCTGGACACCCAGGCTGCGCAGGTAGTGCGCGAGCCGGTTGGCCCGCGCATCCAGCTGCGCGTACGTCAGTTGTTCATCGCCGAAGACGAGGGCGAGCGCATCCGGCGTCTGCCGCGCCTGCAGGGCGAAGAGGACCGCCAGGGAGGTGTCGCTCGGGTAGTCCCCGCGCGTCCCGCTCCACTCAGCGACGACCTGCTGGCGCTCCGTCGCCGTGAGAAGGGGCAGCAGGTCGAGCCTGCGCTCCGGCGCGGAGACGGCGGCCTCCAGCAGCACGGCGTAGTGGCGCATGAGGCGCCGCACCGTGCCGGCATCGAAGAGGTCGGTGTTGTAGTTGATGACGCCAGTAAAGCCGTCGCTGCCCTCGTCGAGCACGAGGCTGAAGTCGTACTTCGAGGTGTCGATCTCCGGCGCCAGGGCACTGAGGGTGAGCCCCGGCAGCGCCAGCTCGTTGGTGGGGGCGTTCTGCAGCGTGAGGGTGACCTGGAAGAGCGGGCTGCGGCTCAGGTCGCGCTGGGGCTGCAGCTCCTCGACGAGCTTCTCGAAGGGGATGTCCTGATGCTCGTACGCGGCCAGCGTGCGCTCCCGCACCTGGGCCAGCAGCTCGCGGAAGGACTGGCGGCTGTCGACCTTCGCGCGCAGGACGAGGGTGTTGATGAAGAAGCCGATGAGGCCTTCGGTCTCCGCCCGGTTGCGATTGGCGATGGGCGAGCCGACCGAGATGTCGTCCTGCCCTGAGTACTTGGAGATCAGCAGCTGGAGGGAGGCCAGCAGCACCATGAAGGGCGTGGCTCCTTCACGCCGCGCCAGCGCCTTCACGGCTTCGCTCAGCGCTCGGGGGAGGGGCACCGTCTCCACTGCACCGCGGTACGTCTGCAGCGCGGGGCGGGGCCGGTCGGTGGGCAGCTCCAGTGCGGTGGAGGCACCGGCCAGCTGCTCGCGCCACCAGCCCAGCTCCTGCTTCAGCACATCGCCCTGCAGCCACTGGCGCTGCCAGACCGAGTAGTCCGCGTACTGCACGGGCAGCGGCGCGAGCGTTGCGGGCTCGCCGCCGGTGAACTGGCGGTAGTAGGCGCCCAGCTCGCGCACCATGACGGCGATGGACCAGCCGTCGGAGACGATGTGATGCAGCGTGACCAGCAGCAGGTGTTGCTCGGGCGCCAGGCGCACCAGCGTGGTGCGCACCAGCGGCCCCCGCGCGAGATCGAACGGGCGCTGCGCCTCTTCCTGCGCCAACTTCCGAGCTTTCTCATCGCGCTGGGCGGGAGGCAGGGTGGACAGGTCCACCACCGGCAGCTCCAGCTGGAGGTCTGCGTGGACGTGCTGGGTGGGCTCGCCGTCGCGCACGACGAAGGTGGTGCGCAGCACTTCGTGCCGTTGCCCCAGCGCGTGCAGCGTCTGCAGCAGCGCGTTGGTATCCAGCGTGCCTTCCAGCTTCAACACCCAGGGAATGTTGTAGGCGGCGCTGCCGGGCTGGAGCTGGTCGATGAACCAGAGACGTTGCTGAGCGAAGGACAGCGGCAGCGCCTGCGAGCGCTCCACGGGGACGAGCGGAGGCTGCTGGGCGGTGGCGCCGCGCTGTTGGAGGCGCTCGGCGAGCAGGGCCACGGTGGGGGCGGAGAACAGCTCGCCCAGGGGCAGCTCGACGTTCAACGTGGCACGGATGCGGGAGACCACCTGCGTGGCCAGCAGCGAGTGGCCGCCCAGGTCGAAGAAGTCACCGTGCAGGCCGACGCGCTCCAGGCCGAGCACGCTGGCGAAGATGCCCGCCAGTGTGACTTCGAGCTCCGTACGCGGAGCGACGAAGTCCTCGGATGCGGAAGCAGCGAAGTCGGGCGCAGGCAGGGCCTTGCGGTCCAGCTTGCCGTTGGAGGACAGGGGTAGGGCGGCCAGCTCGACGAAGGCCGAAGGCACCATGTACTCGGGCAGGCGCTGCTGCACGAAGGTGCGCACGGCCGAGGTGTCCAGGCCGGGTGTGGCCGGGACGAGGTAGGCGATGATGCGCTTGTCGCCGGGCACGTCCTCGCGGACGACTGCGACGGTCTCCCGTATGCCGGAGACCTGGCGCAGGACGGCCTCGATTTCGCCCAGCTCGATGCGGAAGCCACGCACCTTCACCTGGAAGTCGGTGCGGCCCAGGAACTCGAGGGTGCCGTCGGCCGTCCAGCGCACCTTGTCACCGGTGCGGTAGAGGCGTGCGCCGGGGGTGGAGGCGAAGGGGTGGGGAATGAAGCGCTCTGCGGTGAGGTCGGGGCGGTTGAGGTAGCCCCAGGCCAAGCCTTCGCCACCGACGAAGAGCTCTCCGGGCACGCCGGGCGGCAGCGGCTGGAAGGCCTCGTCCAACACGTAGGTGGTGGAGTGCGGCAGCGGCCGGCCGATGGGCACCGAGCGGCCCACCGCGTCTCCGGCCTTCAGCGTATGCGTGGCGGAGAAGGTGGTGTTCTCGGTGGGGCCGTAGCCGTTGATGAGGACGCTGCCTTCGGGCAGGCGAGCGAGGTGCTCGCGCACGCGCTCCACCGGCAGCACGTCACCACCGGCGAGCACCTGGCTCACACCAGCCAGGGACTGAGGCTGGTGGGCGACCATCTGCTCGTAGAGGGCGGCGGTGAGCCAGAGGGACGTAACGCGGTGGCGCACCAGCTCGG
>NZ_JAJVKV010000030.1 GCF_024198175.1 Pyxidicoccus xibeiensis | reverse complement strand
CGACGGCTCCGGCCACGCGGCCGACCGCGGCGCCTCCGCCGCCCCCGCCCGCCCGGCCGGCCGGCAGGCCGCTGCCTCCGCCTCCGCCGCCGACCCGCGTCGAGGGTCGTCCGGCGCCCGCGCCGGCTGAGCAGGCGGGCGCCGCCGAGCCGCCAACACCGCAGGTCATGGGGGCTGGTGCGAAGAAGAAGGTCGTGGTGAAGAAGAAGGCCCGCTAGAGCGCATCGCCCGCGCCAGCCTGGTGCGGGTGTGAGCAGACCAGGGGTGCCGCCATGGACGCCGAGCACAGGGTTGACGGACAGGAAGGGGCGCAGGGGAACGCGCCCGAGGGGGGCTCGTCGTCTTCCGAGCCAGCCCAGGGGCAGCCGCACTCGGGTGAGGGCGGCCACGGCGAGGGTGCGTCCGGTGAGCACCGCGCCGAGGGTGCCCCGTCTGGCGAGCACCCGCACGGCGACCCTGGCGGCGAGCACCGCGCCGAGGGTGAGCACCGTCAGGGTGAGCACGGGCACGGCGAGCACGGCGGTGAGCACCGCCAGGGTGAGCACGGCGGCGAGCACGGCCACGGCGGCGAGCACCGTGCCGAAGGTGAGCAGCACGGTGGCGAGCACCGTGCCGAAGGTGAGCAGCACGGTGGCGAGCACCGCGCCGAGGGTGCCGGCGCTCCGGCGAACGGCGGGGCGGAGCAGGGCGGTGGTGGGCCCTCTCGCGACGCCGCGTCCCAGGGTGAGTCCCAGCAGAGCGAAACCGAGCAGGGTGGAGCCCAGGTGTCCGAATCGACGGAGGACGGAGCCGAGCAGGAGGGCTCCGAGGATGAAGAGTTCCCGGAGGGGCTGTCTGCTCCGGAGGAGCGCCTGGCGGGCCGCGTCTCGCTGGCGCTGATGCCGCTGGAGAAGCTCCAGGACGACACCGCGTTCCGCCTGCGTCCCGAAGGCGACGTGTCCGGGCTGGCCACGGACATCGCGCGGCTGGGGCAGCTGTTCCCGGTGGACGTGCGTCCGGCCGGCGAGGACCGCTACCAGCTCGTCTGCGGCTTCCGTCGCGTGGCGGCGCTGCGCTTCCTCAAGCGGGACGCGGTGCAGGCGCGCGTGCACGCGCACCTGTCGGACGAGGACGCGCTCCTCATGTCCCTGGCGGACGCCATCCACGCCACGCCGGTGGAGCCGGAGGTGCTGGAGGCCAAGCGGGACCAGTTGGAGTCGGAGGGCCGGCTGAGCGCGGCCGTGCGCGACATGCTGGAGAAGGCGCTCGCCACCGAGGACTCGCTCGCGCCCGAGGGCGTGGAAGAGGAGATCGACGCGGACGAGCTGGCGCAGGACGTGTCTCAGCGGCTCGGGGCCATCAACCAGGACCTCGCGCTCCTGGCGGACGTGTTCGCGGCGCTGGACGACTCGCGCAAGGCGGAGCTCCTGATGCAGCTGCGGTATTCGTCGGAGCTGGTGGCGTACCTGGAGGGGCTGTAGACCATGGTGGATTTGCTCGCGCGCGACCGGAACCGGCTGCTGGAGCTGCTCACGGAGCGCTCCTTCGAGCGGCGGCGCGTGGTGCTCTCGTCCGGCAAGGAGTCGGACTTCTATATCGACTGCAAGCGCACGGCGCTGCTGGCCGAGGGCCACTTCCTCATCGGCCGCCTGTTCCTGCAGGCCATCCGCCGCGAGGCCCTCGAAGCGGTGGGCGTGGGCGGGCTGACGCTGGGCGCGGATCCGCTGGCCTCGGCGGTGAGCCTCACCGGCTACCTGTCGGGCCATCCGCTCGCGGCCTTCATCGTCCGCAAGGAGCCCAAGGGCCACGGCACCGGCCAGTGGATCGAAGGGCTCAGCGGGCTGGGGCAGGGCGCGGCGGTGGCCATCGTCGAGGACGTCGTCACCACGGGCGCCTCCACACTCAAGGCGATTGAGCGGGCGCAGGCGGAAGGCCTCAAGGTGCTGGGCGCCTTCGCGCTGGTGGACCGGCTGGAGGGCGGGCGCGAGGCCGTGGAGGCCGCTGGCCACCGGCTCTTCACGCTGTTCACCCGCAAGGACTTCATCCCGTGAAGAAGCCGCTCGTCACCGTGGCGCTGCTGGGCCTGCTGGCCGGCTGCGTCAACACGCCGCCCTCCGTCGGAGAGCAGGCCCCCACGCTTCCGGATGAGCAGGCGGAGCAGGCGTACCGCAACCTCCTGGAGAAGTACTCGGGCCGCGAGGAGATCTACGACGGCTTCGACACCCGCGTCTTCGCGGGCGCCACGCTGCAGACGCTGGAGTTCCGCGAGGCGCGCGTGCGGCGTCAGGCGGCCTTCCAGGTGCTGCCGGCCAACAAGGTGGAGCAGCTGCTGGCCGAGGAGCGTGCCGAGGCCGCGCAGGTTCACGAGTTCTTCCTCGGCGTCCACGTCAACGACTACAAGTACGCGGACTTCGACCTGAAGAAGACCATCTGGCGCATCGCCCTGGTGACGCCGTCGGGCGAGGTGACGCCCACGCGCATCCGCCGCATCGGCCGGGCGGACCTCGAGATGCGGGCCTACTACCCCTACACGGGCGTGTTCTGGGTGGGCTACGAGGTGCAGTTCCCCACCGCCCTCTCCACGGGCGAGCCCGTCATTCCCCCGGGCACGGCGCAGGTGGTGTTCCGCATGGCCTCGTCGCTGGGGAAGACGGACCTGACGATGTCCGCGCAGTAGCCGTCACGTCTGGCTGGGGCGCCGGAGCCACTTCTCCACGGGCGGCAGGGTGGGGCCGGCCAGCAGCCGCTCCACCAGCTCCGCGGGCGACTCACTCACCGCGAAGGGCGCGGCCTGCTCCGCCGGGACGAAGCCCTCTTCGGCCAGGTGGCGCGCCATGGCCAGCAGCGGCTGGTAGAAGCCGCGCGTGTCCAGCAGCCCCATGGGCTTGCGGTGCAGGCCCAGCTGCGCCCAGGTGACGATTTCGAAGAGCTCGTCCAGCGTGCCGTAGCCACCGGGCAGGGCGATGACGGCGTCGGAGCGCTCCGCCATCAGCGCCTTGCGCTCGTGCATGGAGTCCACCCAGAGCAGCTCCGTCAGCCCCGGGTGGGCCAGCTCCTTCGGGCCCATGAAGCCCGGCAGCACGCCCACCACCTTGCCGCCCGCGGCCAGCGCGCCGTCCGCCACCGCGCCCATCATGCCGACGCTGGCCCCGCCGTAGACGAGCGTCAGGCCGCGCCGGGCCAGCTCGGTGCCCAGGCTCCGCGCCGCGTCCAGGTACTCCGGCCGGGTGCCGGGCCGCGAGCCGCAGAACACGCAGAGGCTCCGCACTTCCATGTCACATGCCCCCGCGCCGCTCGGGGTGGGCCGCGAAGAGCACCACCACCAGGGTGAGGAAGAGGATGATGGGCAGGGCGCGCGCGTAGACCTGGCGGCCCATCCGGAGGGCCACGCCGCACGGCAGCCCGAAGAGGAACCCGCCCAGGTGGCCCGCCCAGCTCACGAAGGGCAGCAGGCTGAGGACGGCCACCTGCGCCAGCCAGATGAACAGCTCCCGCCGGCCCTCGCGCGTGGAGATGGGGAGCATGGCGCCCGCCCACCCCAGAATCATCCCCGACGCGCCCACCGTGGTGACGTCGAAGTTGAAGATGAGCGAGAACGCGGACGAGCCCAGCGCGCTGACGACGGTGAGCCCCAGGAAGCGCGCGCTGCCGATGCCCCGCTCCAGCGTGAAGCCCAGCGTCACCACCACCGACATGTTGAAGACGAGGTGGAGGATGCCTCCGTGCTCGAGCACGGCCGTCAGCATCCGCCAGTACTGGCCCGCTTGAACGAGGGGGCCGTACAGCGCCAGCGGGCCGACCTGCTCGCTCAGCAGCGTCCCGTCCGGGGCCACGAGCCCCTTCGGGATGAGCCTGAACTCCTCCGCCAGGAACATGCCCACCGCGCCCACGAGGACGGCGTAGCCCACCCACGGGCGGGGCAGGGCGGGGGCCTTCACGGGCGGGGGCGGCCCACCCGCCTCGCCACCCGGTTGCGTGGGGCCAGGGGAGTCGGGCGCATCCAGGATGCGGCGCGGGCGTGACGACATGGGCGGCTACAGCTCCCTCGAGAGGACGGTGTCCCGCAGCCAGTGGTGGTCGTCCCCGTGCGGGTAGTCCAGGGTGAAGTGCAGGCCGCGGCTCTCCTTGCGGCGGCTCGCGCAGTCGACGATGAGGTAGGCCACCTCGGCGATGTTGCGCAGCTCGATGACGTCGCGGGTCACCTTGAAGCGCCAGTAGTAGTCGCGAATCTCCTCGCGCAGGAGCTCCAGCCGGCGCCGCGCGCGCATCAGCCGCTTGTCCGTGCGGACGATGCCGACGTAGTTCCACATCAGCCGGCGAATCTCGTCCCAGTTGTGGGTGACGACGACGCTCTCGTCCGACTCCACCGCGTGGCCCGCGTCCCACGCGGGCGGGTCCTCGCGCCGGGCGGACTGGCCGGGCAGCTCGTCGGTGGCCGCCTTCACCGCACGGTGGCCGAAGACGAGCCCCTCCAGTAGCGAGTTGGACGCCAGCCGGTTGGCGCCATGCAGGCCGGTGCAGGCCACCTCGCCGATGGCGTACAGGCCCGGCACGCTGGTGCGCCCGTCCAGGTCCGTCACCACGCCGCCGCACATGTAGTGGGCCGCGGGCACCACGGGGATGGGCTGCACGGCCATGTCGATGTTGAAGGCCTTGCAGGTGGCGTAGATGTTGGGGAAGCGCTCGGTGAGGAAGGCGCGCCCCAGGTGCGTCATATCCAGGTAGACGCACTCGTCGCCGGTGCGCTTGAGCTCCGCGTCGATGGCGCGCGCCACCACGTCACGCGGGGCCAGCGCACCCAGCGGGTGGTAGCGCTCCATGAAGGTGGCGCCGCCCTTGAGCCGCAGCTTGCCGCCCTCGCCACGCAGCGCCTCGCTGATGAGGAAGCTCTTGGCCTCCGGGTGGTACAGGCAGGTGGGGTGGAACTGGTAGAACTCCATGTTCGCCACCTTGGCGCCCGCGCGGTACGCCATGGCCACGCCGTCGCCCGTGGCCACGTCCGGGTTGGACGTGTACAGGTACACCTTGCCCGCGCCGCCGGTGGCCAGCACCGTCACCTTCGCCAGGAAGCGCTCGATGTCGCCGGTGTCCAGCAGCGCGTACACGCCCAGGCACCGGCTGGAGGCGGGGTTGGGCATCCGCCGGTCCAGGATGAGGTCGATGGCGGCGGTGTGCGGGAAGAAGGTGATGTTGGGCGACGCGTCGCACGCGGCCAGCAGCGCGCGCTGCACCTCGCGGCCGGTGATGTCCCCCGAGTGGATGATGCGCCGGGCGGAGTGGCCTCCCTCCCGCGTCAGGTCGAACTCGCCGGAGACGTGCCGGTTGAAGTCCGCGCCCAGGTCCACCAGCTCGCGCACGCGCCCGGGGCCCTCCTTCACCGTGACTTCCACCGCGTCCCGGTGGCACAGCCCCGCACCCGCCACGAGGGTGTCCTCGATGTGGGCGTCGAACGAGTCCGTGGGGGCCAGCACGCTGGCGATACCGCCCTGGGCATAGGCGGTATTGCTCTCGCCGCGCTCGCGCTTCGCGAGGACGGCCACCGTGCCATGCCGGGCCGCCTGGAGGGCGAACGAGAGACCCGCCACGCCGCTCCCGAGGACGAGAAAGTCGAACCGATGGGGCATGGTGGACAGCCTTAATGGCGGTAAGTGCCGGAAACAAGGCGTTTTCTTGAGGACTTTCCGGCGCTTGTCTAAGGTTCGAGGGCCGATATGCGTGCCCTCCCCGCGCTCCTTGCCTCCATCCTGATGGCCCTGCCGCTGACGGCGGGTGCCGCCGAGTCCATCTATCGCTACGTGGAGAAGGACGGGACCATCGTCTACACGAACGTGCCGCCGGCCGGCACGAAGCGGGCGAAGCAGATGAAGGGCGGGTTCGCCAAGGCACCGGCGACGAGCGCGCCGGTGGTGGGGCGCAAGCGCACGCCGCCGGAGCTGGACCCGCACATCGTGGCCGCGGCGCACCGCTACCGGATTCCCACGGCGCTGGTGCGCGCCATCATGCACACGGAGAGCAACTTCAACCCGAATGCGCTCAGCCACAAGGGCGCCAGCGGGCTGATGCAGCTCATGCCGGCCACCGCGTCGGACATGTACGTGAAGGACATCTTCAACGAGCGCGACAACATCGAGGGCGGGGTGCGCTACCTGCGCGTGCTCGCCAACATGTTCGAAGGCGACATGGTGAAGATGGTCGCCGCGTACAATGCCGGCCCGGAGGCCGTGAAGCGCTACGGCGGCAAGGTGCCCCCCTACGAAGAGACGCAGGGGTACGTGCGCAAGGTGCTCCAGCTCTACTACCACTACAAGGAGCGCGAGCGGACCGTCGAGAGCGGACCCCGCGAGCCCACATCCCAGAATGACGACGCGCGCGAAGGGGCGGGGGGAGAAGAGCCCCGCTGACGACGAGTTCATCCAGCAGATCTCCCGCGGTGGCGAGCTGCTGGCCGCCAACAAGGTCATCGAGGCGAAGGAGTTCCTGGAGCGCGCCCACCAGCTCCAGCCCCGCAACGAGAAGGCTCAGAACCTCCTGGGGCTCTGCTACTTCAAGCTCGGCCTGTTCGACCGGGCGGCGGAGCTCTACGAGATGCTGGTGCGCGACAACCCGGTGGACCCGACACTGCGGGTCAACCTGGGGCTCGTGTACCTCAAGACGAACGCGCTCCAGCGCGCCGCGCGCGAGTTCGAGACGGCCACCGACCTGGCCCCCGAGCACCAGAAGGCGCAGAACTACCTGGGCCTGACGCTGGCCCAGATGGGCGAGTACGGCCGCGCGCGCGAGCACTTCGTCCTGGCCGGCAGTGACGCCATGGCGGAGAAGATGACCCGCGCCATCGCCGGCGAGGGCTACTCCCGGTCCGCGCCCACGCCCGCCGCGCCCACCCGGGCCCGGGGCGGCGCGGAGCTGGAGGCTGGCGAACCGATGGCCACGGCCACGACTCCGCCCCCCGTGCCGCCGCGTGCGCAGGGGCGGTTCGGCGCGGCCTCCGAGGGCGACTGGGGGGCGCAGTTCGGCCTGGAGGGCGAGAAGCCGGCGTCCCCCGCCGCGGCTCCGGCTCCCGCGCCAGAAGAGGAGGAGATCCGCCTCGCCGAGGACGAGGGTCCCAGCTCCCTGTCCTCCGCGGAGGAGCTGCCGGTGCTCACGGCCACGCCCGAGGACGCGGAGGAGCTGGCCATGGAGGCCCAGCACGAGCCTCCTCCGGACTCCACCTTCGAGGAGACGTCCGCGGCGCTCGCGGCCAGCACGCCGCTGACGCCGGTGCCGGTGTCGCGGCTGAAGCTGGAGAAGGTCGCGGCGAAGTCCGGCGGAGGGGTGTACCGGACGGCGACCCCGGCCCCGGCGGAGGCTCCGGCCGAGCCGCCCGCGGTGGCCGAGGCGGCGGCGCCGCAGGCGGGGCAGGCGGGCACGGCGTGGGCTCCGGATGCCTCCGTCCCACCGCTGTCCGAGCTGGCGCCCGCGGTGGCACTGGCGGGCGCGGACCCGGCGCACCCGTTCCTCCTGGGGCATGGCAGCTTCTCGGTGGCGGTGGCGGGCGAGCTGCTCACGCGGCTGGACGGGATGGTGGCCTTCAGCGGCCAGCTCGCGTTCCAGCCGGAGATGAAGCGCTTCCGGGGCCGCGCCACGGACAAGGCCTTTGGCGAGGGCCCGGCGCGGATGGTGCGCGCGAAGGGCCGGGGCATCCTCTATATCGAACCGTCCGAGCGCCGCACCTTCCTGGCGGTGGACCTGGGCGAGGACTCCGCGTACTTCCGCGACGAGTGCGTCTTCGCCTTCGAGGAGCCGGTGATGTTCGAGAACGGACGCGTGCCGTCGGACATCGCCCCGGACCTGGACCTGGTCCACCTGCGAGGGCAGGGGCGGGTGCTGTTGAGCCTTCCCGGGCCGCTGCGCTCGGTGCCAGTGCGCATGGAGGAGCCCGTCACCGTCCCCCTGACACACCTGGTGGGCTGGCAGGGCAACCTCACGCCCCGCGTCGTGCCCCTGCTCAAGTCACCCACCGGTGAAGTCCTCCGGACGGCAGTGGAGCTGGGCGGTGAAGGTTTTGCCCTCATCGCCCTCGGTGTCCGCTAGAAGGTGCCCTCCATGGCCACGGACCGAGCGACCCGGAAGAGGCTGAAGCGGGAGGAGCGGGAGCGCCGCCGAGCGGAGCGCAAGCCCAGCATCCTGGTGCAGGAGTTCTGGAACCTCCCCAACATGCTCACGCTGGGGCGCATCCTCCTCATCCCCCTCTTCGTCTGGCTGACCTACGACGCCGACCCCCTCAACTCGCTGTGGGCGGGGCTGGTGTTCGCCGTGGCCTCCATCACCGACGTGATTGACGGCTACCTGGCGCGCAAGTGGAACCTCATCACCGTGGTCGGCAAGTTCATGGACCCGCTCGCCGACAAGCTCATCGCCATGGCCGCCCTGGTGATGATGGTCCGGCTGGGCCGCATCGCCGCGTGGGTCGTCATCGTCCTGCTCGCGCGCGAGTTCATCGTCAGCGGCCTGCGCACCATCGCCGCCAGCGAGGGCATGGTCATCGCCGCCGGCCAGGAGGGGAAGTGGAAGACGTCCCTCCAGCTCGTGGGCATCATTTCACTCTGCGTCCACTACGTGCACCCACTGGAGGTGGGCACCTTCTCCGTGCCCGTGGACTACAACCTCGTGGGCAAGGTGTTGGTCTACCTGTCGGGCGCCTTTTCGGTGTGGAGCGCGGTGGTCTACTTCCGTGCGTTCCTCGCCATGCTCGCGAAGCGGGGTGGCGAGCCGAGCGGTGCGAAAAGTGTTTGACGGGTCCGGAAGGGCTCTGTATATCCAGCCTCACTTTCGGCGCGGCGCTGAAGCGGCGGCGGAAACGAAGCAGCGGTACCTGATGCGGGAATAGCTCAGCGGTAGAGCATCGCCTTGCCAAGGCGAGGGTCGAGGGTTCAAATCCCTTTTCCCGCTCCAGACGAAAGGCCTCCTGGGAAACCAGGGGGCCTTTTTCTTTTTCCGGCCTCGCATCTCCCTGCTCGCGTGCGGCCCGGTCCGCGCCCGTCCGGCGGCTGCGAGTCGCTCGGGTGCCGGGCCCGCGCTGACGCCTGCTTCCAGGGCGGGCGCTCCTCTTGAAACATCATGAAGTGCGGCTCGGCAGAGGGGGCAGGTTGCTCCGAGGGCGGACGGTCATCCGTGCGCACTCGGGGATGCTCTCCGCCGCACCGGGCTGCCTCACATCCGGCGCAAGCCCTGCTATATGAAGGGCCCCCTCATGATTCGCCTCGTCCGTGAGCTGTACCAGTATCGGGGCCTGCTGCTCAGCCTCGTCCAGCGCGAGCTGAAGGCGCGCTACCGTGGCTCGTTCCTCGGGTTCCTCTGGACGTTCCTGAACCCGACCCTGCACATGCTGGTGTACGCGCTGCTCTTCACCGTGGTGATGCGGCAGAACACGCCCAACTACGCCTTCTTCATGTTCGTGGGCCTGCTGCCCTGGATGTGGTTCTCCAGCTCCGTCAGCGGCGGGGCGAGCGCCATCAGCGACCGGAGAGACCTCATGACCAAGGTCCGCTTCCCGGCCCAGGTGCTCCCCACCACGGTGGTGGTGACGAACCTCTGCAACTACATGCTGTCGCTGCCGCTGATGCTGGGGCTGGGCCTCATCTACGGGCAGTGGCCCACCTGGCACATCATCGTCTTCCCGCTGCTGGTCCTCATCCAGCTCACCTTCACGCTGGCGCTGACGTACATCCTGGCCGCCATCAACGTGACGTTCAGGGACCTGCAGCACATCGTCAACAACCTGCTGACGATGTGGTTCTTCGCCACCCCGGTGCTGTACCAGCTCACCACCTTCCAGGATGAGAAGGTCCGCTCGCTCATCATGCTCTTCAATCCCATGGCGAGCCTCATCACGTCGTACCAGGCCATCTTCTATGAGCACCGCCTCCCGGACGCAGGGCCGCTGCTGGCGCTGGGCGCCTTCTCGGCGGCGCTGCTGTGGGGCGCCTCGATGATCTTCGAAGCCCGCCGCGAGGAATTCGCGGAGTCCATCTGAGCCGACGCCATGCAGGAACCCATGGACGCCATTGTCATGCAGGACGTCGTGAAGAGCTTCCGGAAGCGGACCATCCGGGGCGAGTACACGACGTTCAAGTCCGAGCTGCTCCGCTGGCTGCGAGGCAAGCGTCAGGCCCGTGAGGCCGGGCTCATCACCGCGCTGCGTGGCATCACCCTCACCATCCCCAAGGGCAAGACGGTCGGCATCATCGGGCGGAACGGCTCGGGCAAGAGCACGCTGCTCAAGCTCATCACCGGCATCTACACGCCCACCTCCGGCCTGTTGCAGATCAACGGCCGCATCTCCGCGCTGCTGGACCTGGGCGCGGGCTTCCACCCGGACTTCTCCGGGCGGGAGAACATCCTCATCAACGGCATCATCCTCGGAATGTCGCGCGCGGAAGTGCGGGCCCGGATGGATGAAATCATCGCCTTCAGCGAGCTGGGCGAGTTCATCGACGAGCCGGTGCGCACCTACTCCAGCGGCATGTACATGCGCCTGGCCTTCGCGGTGGCCACGCACGTGGACCCGGACATCCTCATCATCGACGAGATTCTCGCCGTGGGCGACGAGCACTTCAGCAAGAAGAGCCTCGCCAAGATGATGGAGTTCAAGAACTCGGGGAAGACCATCGTCCTCGTGACGCATGACCTGAACGCGGTGGACCGCTGGTGTGACCTGGCGGCATGGATTGACGGCGGGTACATCCGCCGGGTGGGCCGTCCCGCGGACGTGACGGCCGAGTACCGGCAGGCCACGGCCCTGGCCGAGTCCCAGTCCCAGGCCTTCACCCCGCCGGCCCTCACCGAGGGTGGTGGCGCGCTGCCGCAGGTGCCCGGCCCGGCGGCGGAGCTGCCTTCGTCCACCTCGCCCGTGCGGCTGACCGGGCTGCGCCTGGTGTCGTCCACCGGGGCGGATGCTCCGCTGTCGCCGGAGACTCCGGTCGAGGTCTGCGTGGACTTCTCCTCGGAGGGGCAGTGCGAGGACGTGGAGTTCGAGGTCTCGCTCCAGGCCGCGGATGGCCGGCCGCTGTACGAGACGAGCACGCGCATGGAGGAGGTGGAGGTGCCCCGGCAGCTCCCTTCCGAGGGCCGCGTGCGCTTCGTCATGGATCGGCTGGGGCTGCTGTCGGGTGAATACGTGCTGCAGGTGAAGGCGCACTCGCCGGGAGGCGGCACCGCCACGGCGCGCCTCACCTTCCAGGTGTTCTCCTCCGTCGCGGAGCGGGGCGTGTTCCGCCCGGCACACCGCTGGGTGGTGGAGGCCTCGCCGGTGTCGCAGCCGGTGGTGGCGTCGCTGGCGAGCGGCGTCGCGAGCGGCCGGTAGCGGCCCCCGAGCCACCGGCGGCTCGGACGTTGCGGGCCGCTCGGACGGCCCGTCCCGCACGCGAAACAGAGAGGCGGTAGCGCTGTGAAGACAGGGCTGGGGAAGCTCGCCGGGGACGGGGTGGTGCCGGATGCGGCGCCGGGCGCGGGAGACCTGGCGCGGATGGTGGCCGTGGTGCGCGTGCTGCTGGACGAGCGGCGCCCCTACCTGCCCGAGCGGTGCGAAGAGGTGTCCGCGCTGGAGGCAACGCTCCAGTTGCTGACGGAGCAGCTCCACCGGGCCCGGCCCGAGGGCTCGCTCGCGCTCACGCCCCTGAAAGAGGCCGCGCGGCTGGCGGTGCCGTATGACTTCGAGGTGCCGGAGTCGCACCGCAGCGCCCTCAAGGGGCGGGTGGTGACGGCCACCAAGCGCGCCTTCATCGAGGGACTTCAGCCCTTCCACGAGGAGTCGCTGCGCCCGCAGGCGGAGTTCAACGCGGCGGTGGTGCGGGTGCTGGAGCAGCTCTCCGTGCACCGGAGCCTGGGCCTGCGCGAGGACCTCTCCGGCCAGGTGCGCTCGCAGCTCGAGTCGAAGGTAGACCCCACGCGCTGGAAGGCGCTCCGCTCGCGGGGGCAGGGGGCGCTGGGCGCGGTGGTGGATGCGGCGAAGCGCTCCTATCTCTCCGCCGTGGGGCCGGTGCTGGAGGCGCTGCTGCGCGGCCAGGCGGAGTGGAACGCGGCCATGGTGGAGGCACTCGTGGCCGCCGCCGCGCCTCGTCCTCCCTCAGAGGCCGAGGCCGCGAAGTCGGTGGCGGGCCTTGTCGGGCGCAATGACCCGCTGCGGGCGGACGCGCTGCCCCGGGCCCTGCGGGCGGGCTCGCCCTTCTGGACGGAGCTGCTGCGCCGGCAGACGCGCTTCAACGAGCAGGCGGTGCTGGCGCTGGCCGGCATCCTGGGCACGCGCACGCCGCCGCCCCGGCCGCCGGAGCTGGGGGACTTCGAGGCGTGGTGCGCGCGGCGCGAGCCCGGGGACCTCTCCGCCGCTCGTGAGGCGGTGGCGCGGCTGGAGTCGAGGCCGCTCGTGTCACTCGTCACGGCGGTTCGCGACTCGCCCGAGGCGTTGCTGCGGGCGAGCCTCGCCTCCGTGGAGGCCCAGGTGTATCCCGCGTGGGAGTGGCTGCTGGAGCTGGACGCCAGCACCGCCCCGCCCGTGGCCGCCCTGCTGCGCGCAGCCGCCGCGCGCGACCCGCGCATCCGTCTGGAGAGTCCCGCCGCCGCGCGCGGTGAGTGGGTGGGCTTCCTGGCCGCCGGAGACACGCTGGCCTCGCATGCGGTGGCGGAGGTGGTGCTCGCGGCGGAGCCGTCGCTGGATGTCCTCTACAGCGACGAGGACCGGCTGGACGCACAGGGCCGCCGCACCGCGCCCTTCTTCAAGCCGGACTGGTCTCCGGACCTGCTGCGCTCGGTCGACTACGTCGGCGGCTTCCTGGTGGCGCGGCGCCGCGTGCTGGAGGCCACGGGGGGCCTGCGCGCGCGGGACTACGAGCTGGTGCTGCGGCTGAGCGAGGCCACGCGCGGCATCGGCCATGTGCCGAAGCTGCTGTACCACGGGCGTAGCACCCCGCTTGCGACCGATGGCGTGCGCGCCCTGCGCGAGCACCTGGCGCGCACCGGCGAGTCCGCCGAGGTGACGAGCCCCGCGCCCGGTGAGTACCGCGTGCGCTACCCGGTGAAGGGGACGCCGAAGGTCTCCATCATCGTCCCGTTCAAGGACCGGCCCGACCTGCTGGAGCTGCTGCTGCCCGGCCTGCTGGAGCGGACGACGTACCGGAACTTCGAGGTGCTGCTGGTCTCCAACAACAGCACGAAGCCGGAGACCTTCGCCCTGCTGGAGCGGCTGACGGACCCGCGGCTGGTGAAGCTGACGTGGGACTTCCCCTTCAACTACCCGGCCATCAACAACTGGGCGGCGAAGCAGGCCACGGGCGAGCTGCTGCTCTTCCTCAACAACGACATGGAGGTGGTGGACCCGGGCTGGCTGGAGGAGCTGGTGTCGCAGGCCCAGCGGCCCGAGGTGGGCGCCGTGGGCTGCAAGCTGCTCTTCCCCGAGGGCACCGTGCAGCACGCGGGCGTCGTGGTGGGTATCACCGGCATGGCGGGCCACCCGTTCTGGCGCCTGCCGGAAGGGCCCATCTCCACGCCCTTCGGTCACGCGGAGTGGACGCGCAACTGGCTGTCCGTCACCAGCGCGTGCGTCATCTTCCGCCGCGACGTCTTCGAGGCGCTGAAGGGCTTCGACGAGCGCTTCCAGGTGTGCGGCAGCGACATCGACATCGGCCTGCGGCTGCGCCAGCGCGGCCTGCGCGTGGTGTACACGCCGCACGCGCGCCTCATCCACCACGAGTCCGCCAGCCGCCGCGCCGACGCCGTCCCCGAGGCCGACTACTGGTGGTCCTACGTGGCCTACCGCCCCTGGCTGGGGGCGAAGGGCGACCCCTTCTACAACCCCAACCTCACCCTCCTGGGCACCGACTGCGCCCTGCGCCACCACGCCGAGGACGGGGAGACGCTGGCCGTGCGCACGCTGTCCCGCGACGTGCCCAGCGCGCAGGACCCGGTGATGGAGGCGCGCGCCCGGGCGCAGCGCCACCTCGTGGAGCACCTGGACGCGCTGGACTTCACGCCGGAGCAGGCGAGGGCGGCGCGCGAGTCGGCCCCGGCCGCGCTGGCGGCCCTGCGCTCGCGAGGGAAGGTGGAGACGGCCACGTGGCTGGTGCCCGCCTTCACCCACGTCTCCGAGGCGCTGCGCATCGTCTTCCACCTCGCGGACCTGCTGCACCGGCGCCACGGCGTGCGCAGCGACTTCGTCGTCCTCGACGGAGCCGGCGCCAGCGCCCGCGACTTCGAGTCACGCGCGGCCACGGTGTTCCCGGAAGCGACGGGTAGGTTTCGCGTGCTGTCCGGGCCCCAGGCGGTGGCGGAGCTGCCCGCGTGTGACCTGGCCATCGCCACGGACTGGACGTCCGCGTACGCGGTGGCGCGCCACCCGGGGGCCACGGTGCGCGCGTGGTTCGTCACGGACGACGCGCCGCTGTCCCTCGCGGCGGGCACCCGGCGGACCCTGGCGGAGCAGGCGTATGCGCTGGGCCTCCACGGCCTCTTCCTCACCCCGGGCTTGCGGGACGCGGTGAAGGCGCGGCACGGCATGGACGGGTTCGCCTTCGAGCCCGTGGTGGACGAGGCGCTCTTCCATGCGCGGCGGCCGGAGCGGAAGGGGCCGGTGCGCGTCTTCTTCCACGGGCGGCCGGACGACGAGCGCAGCGGCTTCGAGCTGGGCCTGGCGACGCTCACGCGGCTGAAGCGCGAGCTGGGGCCCGCGGTGGAAGTCCTCACCGCCGGCGCCGAGTGGAACCCCGAGTCGTACGGCGTGCGCGGCCTGGTGACGAACCTGGGCGTGCTGCCCGCGGAGCGCGCCGCCGCGCTGTACCGCGAGTGCGACGTGGCGCTGTGCCTCACGTTCCCTGGCAGCTCCGTCTTCCATCCGCTGGAGCTGATGGCCAGCGGGGTGGCGGTGGTGGCGCACGAGGACGCGGCGACCCGCTGGCTCTTCCGGGACGGGGAGAACTGCCTGGTGGCGGCGCCGACGCCAGGGGCCCTGGTTGCGCAGCTTCGTCGCGCGGTGGGCGACGCAGCCCTGCGCACACGCCTGGGCGCGGCTTCCGCCACGCATGCGCGGCGCACTCCCTGGGACGCGCAGGTGGATCGGATGATGCAAGGCCTGCTGGGCCGCGCCGCATCAACCTCCGGCGCGGCCTGAGACCAGTCGGGGACGGCTCTTGGAGTGCCAGCCCCTTGTGCAACGGAATGCACATGAAGTCGGGGACGGTCCTTGGCGTGTCAGCCCCTTGCGCAACGGAATACACATGAACGTAGGACATGGACTGCGATCGCTCTGGAGCGCCACGCTCGTGGCGTGCCTGGGCACCGGCTGTAGCGAGCAGAAGACACCGGAGGCCGCTCGGATAGAGGACTCCCGCGGGGAGACCTCCGCTCCGCTCCTGGGCACGCCGTCCCAGGTGAAGGACCTGAACCCCGGCTCGCAGCCCGACAACTTCCTGCACCCCGCGGGGTTCTTCATCGAGCTGGGCAACACGGTCCTCTTCGCGGCCACCGACAAGGTCCACGGCCGGGAGCTGTGGCGGACGGACGGCACCGCGGCGGGCACCTCGCTGGTGCTCGACCTGTTTCCGGGGCCGACAGGCTCGGACCCGTCCAACGCGGTAGTCATGAACGGGCGCGTGTACTTCCTCGCGGGCGCCACGGGGAACGGTGTCTATCAGGACGGCCTGTGGAGCACCGACGGCACGACCCAGGGGACGCGGCTGGTGAAGCCACTCCATGCCGACGGGACCTTCCTGACGCAGCGCAATGGCGCGCTGTTCCTCGGAACGACCGACCCGGCGCGCACCAGCGCGGGCTTCGCCCTGTGGCGCAGCGACGGCACTCCGGACGGCACGGTGCTGCTGCACTCGGAGCAGGTCGAGACAGGAGTCGTCGGTGGCCATTCCGCCGCGTGGGTCGGGGACACGCTCGTCTTCACCTCGGCGGGAGCCACCCAGGGCCTGTCCCTCTGGAAGACCGACGGCACCACGGAGGGCACCGTGTTGCTGAGCGACCCCGTGCCGGGCTTCGACTTCAACTTCGTGGGAGGACTCATCGAGTGTGGCGGGAAGGCCCTGTACACGGCGCAGCTCGGTGAGAACGTCCACGCGCTGTGAAGGACGGACGGCACCTCGGCAGGGACCTTCCAGCTGCGTGAACTCCGGGCGCTGACGCGGCCTGCCTGCCTGGACGGTAACGTCTACTTCGGGGCTTCGGACGCCGAGGCCGGGCAGGAGCTGTGGAGGAGCGACGGCACGGTGGCGGGCACCGCGCGCCTGGCCGACCTCTACCCGGGCACCGAGGGCTCCTGGCCCCATGGCTTCACGCTCCATGGCAACGCGCTCTACTTCGCGGCACATGACGCCCAGGCCGGCAACGAGCTGTGGAAGACGGATGGCACGGCACAGGGCACCACCCGCGTCGCGGATGTGGCCCCGGGGACGGCCTCGCCGTTCGACTCGCTGGAGCAGGTGGCGTTCATCTCCGCTCCCGGTGCGCTCTACTTCCTGGCCGATGACGGCACCCACGGAGTCGAGCTGTGGAAGACGGATGGCACGCCCCAGGGCACGGTGCGGCTGTCGAACAACACGTCCACCCGGCACGGCTTCCGCGAGCTGCTGGGCACCTGGTCACAGGGGGCGCTGCTCTTCTGGTCGACCGACGACGAGCTCTGGCGGAGCACGGGCACGGCCTCCGGGACGGGCCGGCTCGCCACGCTCGCGAAGTACCTCCGGAGCGGCGTCCCGCAGTGGCGTGGCGCGGGCGTGGACCTGGGCGGGGCGCTCTTCTTTACCGGGACGGACGGGGAGTTCGAGCGCCTGTGGCGGAGTGACGGCACCTCCGGCGGGACGACCGCCGTGGGCGGGGACACCACGGTCCTCTACACCCCCACGTCGTACACCCGGCTGGGCGAGCGGCTGCTCTTCGCGGCCTTTGACGCCGGGGCGCGGGCCCTGTGGAGCGTGGACGCGACGGGACAGGCGCTCCAGAGGCTGGCGTCCGTGGACTTCGTCGAAGAGCCGTATCGGACGCCCGTGGCGGCGGGTGGACGGGTCTTCTTCACGCAGTGGAACTTCGACGGCGACAGCCTGTCGATGACCGATGGGACGCCCGGGGGAACCCGGCTCGTCAAGGCCTTTCCCCCGCAGTTCCCCGAGGTGCATCCCCGGCTGCTGACCGCGGTGGGCTCGCGGGTCTTCTTCGCCCGCACCGCCGGCTGGAACCGCGACGAGCTGTGGATGAGCGATGGCACCGAGGCGGGCACGGTGCGGGTGAAGGAGCTGTATGACGCCACGCAGCCCGTCACCCTCCACCACATGGTGGCCGTGAACGGCCGGCTCTACTTCTGGCTCTCCCTGCCGGGGACGAGCCCGGCAAGGAAGGAGCTGTGGACGAGTGATGGAACGGAGGCGGGCACGCGCGCCGTGGGGCCGGTGGCCTCTCCGAGCTGGAAGGTGCCGAGCCTGTCGAACACGGCCGTGGTGGGTGGGACGCTCTTCTTCACCGTCGAGTCGGAGGACGGTCCGCCCGAGCTCTGGAAGTGCGAAGGCACGACGATGGTGAAGATCCGGACGTTCGGCGCGTCCGCGACGACGCCTCCGCCGCTCCGCCTCACGCCCTTCGGGAGCGGGCTGCTGTTCTGGGCGGATGACGG
This sequence comes from Pyxidicoccus xibeiensis, assembly GCF_024198175.1. Lineage (NCBI taxonomy): Bacteria > Pseudomonadati > Myxococcota > Myxococcia > Myxococcales > Myxococcaceae > Pyxidicoccus > Pyxidicoccus xibeiensis. The sequence goes on along the minus strand of NZ_JAJVKV010000030.1, from coordinate 35,310 downwards.
CGCGACGGGCTACCAGCCCTGGCGCACGGACGGCACCGAGGCGGGCACGGTGAAGGTGAAGGACGTCCGGGCCGATGGCGCCACGGCGATGGGGCTCACGGGCTTCCTCCGGCTGGGAGCGAAGGGGCCGTTCGTGTTCGCCGCGTCGGATGGGGCCTCGGGCCTGGAGCTGTGGAGGACGAACGGCACGGCGGAGGGCACGGTGCGTGTGGCGGATATCGCCCCGGGAGTGGCCTCGTCGTCGCCGGCCTGGCTGGTGAGCTCCGGGCAGCGCATCTTCTTCCCGGCCTGGCACCCCACGTCGGGCATGGAGCTGTGGGCCATGAGCTGGACGGAGGAGGACGCCGAGCCTCCGACGGTGACGTGCCCGGAGGCGCAGGTGGCGGAGGCGACGAGCGGTGCGGGCGCTGCCGTGACGTATCCGCCGGCCACGGCCACGGATGGGGACGGGAGCCCCACGGTGACGTACAGCCATGCGTCGGGCAGCGGCTTCGCGCTGGGGGCCACCGAGGTGCGCGCCACCGCGACGGACGGAGCGGGCAACGTGGCGACGTGTAGGTTCACCGTCACGGTGCGGGACACGGTGGCACCGGCCCTGGAGTGCCTGCCCGCGCAGTCCGCGGTGGCCGAGTCGGAGGCGGGCGTCGCGGTGACGTGGCCAGAGGTGCAGGCCACGGATGCGGTGTCCACGCCGACGGTGACGTATGCGCCCGAGCGCGGGAGCGTCTTCACCCCGGGCACCACCGAGGTGGAGGTGACGGCCACGGACGCGAGCGGCAACCGCCGGACCTGCACCTTCGAGGTGCGGGTGACGGTGGGCGCGGAGGGAGGCTCGGACGCGGGGACGCCGGACGGTGGCAGCACGGACGCCGGGACGAGCCCGCCGCCGCCGCCCGAGGAGTCGAGCGGCTGCGGCTGCACGCAGTCTGGCGGCGCCGCGACGTGGCTGCTCGGGCTCGCGCTGCTGGGGCTGCTGTCCACGCAGCGGGCAGGGCCGCGCGGTTCAGCGGCCCGCGCCGGTAGGCCGGTGGGAGGTGCTCACCCTCGCGTCAGCGGGTGGGCGGATGCCGGCAGGTCGTCGGCGTCAGGGGCGCTTCGCGAAGCCTGAGTACGACCTGCCCCAGACCGGCTGTCGTCTCATGCCCGAATGGGGCTCGCTCAGGGGGGCGGGGATGAGGGCGTAGTGCGAGCGGGTGGGGAGCCCTCGAGCCCGCGTCGCTGGAGCGGGTTCGCGACGCGTCGTTCCGACAGTCAGATGCCCGGAGGGGCCTTCTTCCGGCGCTGGCCCCGAGCAGGTTGCTCACGAGGCAGGGGCTCGGAGGGGGTGGCCGCGTCGGCGGGCCCCGAGGGGCCTGTCCCCGCCGCCGACTCGAGGCGGGCCAGCCGGTGCTCCAGCTCCTGCCGCCACGCGGCCTGGGTGCGCGCGTGCTCGCGCTGCACGTCGTGGATGGTGGCGAGCGCGTCGAGGATGGACTCGTTGAACTCGACCTGCTTCCTCAGCGCCTCGTTGATGAAGGGCTGGAACACGAGCCGGAAGGCGCGCTTGGCCAGCACCAGCGCCGGACCCGCGACGCCGCCGCGGTGGGACGTCGCCGGCTCGGCGTAGCGGCTGTCCATCTTCCCGCGCGCTTCCTGGAGCAGCGCCGGCCAGGGTGCGGGCGTCGGCGGGCGGGCGGCGGCCTCCAGTGCGCGGCGCAGCGTCTCGTTCGCTTCCTCCGACGGGCGGGGCAGCTTCCGCGTCTCACGCGCCACGGCATCCGCCGAGGGCGCGCGGGTGAGCAGGTCTTCAGGTCGCACGAGAGACTCCGGCAAGAGAGGAGGGCAGGGCGCTCAATAGCGCACGCACGGCCTGCTCGGGACGCGAGGGCTCCAGCTTCACCAGCCGTCTGTCCAGGTGCTGGCGCGCCGGCTCCAGGAGGGACGCGGGGAGCGAGGCCTCGTGAACTCCCCAGGCGCGTGGCTTCACGTGCTGCAGCACCGCCTGGGCGCTCACCGTCTCCGCTCCGAGCAGCACCACCGGCGCGGAGGACACACGTACCGCGGTCTCCAGCGAAGAAGCCCCCGGCAGTGGCTCGCTCCCACGCCCAGGCGGCTGGTCCGGCGTGAAGTGCCACACGGGCACTCCATCCATGGCCTCGGGGCCGAGCTCCAGCGATGGCTCCGCGCCACGAGGCCTCAGCGCGAGGATGCGCGCACCGGGCAGCCGCTCAGCGAGCTGCCGGGCCAGCCGTGACATGGGGGCCTCCGGCCGCACGGTGAAGCCGGGGCAGACCAGCTCTACCGAGGCGGCCGGAGTCGAAGGCGCCGGAGACGAAATCTGCCCGGAGAGCACGCCCTGGAATGCCACGCGCACCTGCTCGGCCACGGCCTCCTGCGAGAGGGAGTCCAGCCGCTCGCGCTGGGCGGCGACGACCTGGCCTCGCAGCGAGGAGCTCCGCTCCAGCACGGCGAGTAGCTCCGCCACGTCGCGCGGGTCATCCGACAGCGTGGCGAGCCCCGCGCCGCCCATCGTCTCCGGCACGGCCGCGGCGCCGTAGGCCACCACGGGCACGCCCCGGTACATGGCCTCCAGCAGCGGCACGCCGAAGCCCTCGTGCCGGCTCATGGACAGGTACGCGGATGCGGTGGCGAAGCACGCGGAGAGCTGCGCCGCGCTGACCCGGCCGACGAAGCGGACGCGCTCCGCGCCGAGCACGTCCTTAAGTCCATGCAGGTACGCGCCATACGCGCCGTCGCGGTGCAGGTACCCGGCGACCACGAGCCGGCTGCGCGGCTGGTACAGCCGCTGGTACGCGGTGAAGACGCGCAGCACGTCATCCACCTTCTTGCTCGGCACCGCGCGGCCCACGAAGAGCACGTTGGCGCAGCCGTCGCTCAGCTCCGCCTGGAGCACCGGGTCCGGCGCCGTGTCGAACGCACTCCAGTCGATGGCGAACGGCAGCACGGAGACGTTGGGATACCCCGCCGCTACCAGCTCCTCCGCGCTGAAGCGCGAGTAGGCGAACGCGCATTCCACGTGAGGCCGCAGGGCCAGCAGCTCGTCCCTCGCGGCGTCACACGCGGCGGCCACCTTGCGCTCGAAGCCCTCGAACAGCCGGGCGGGCGTCACGTTGTGGTAGACGAGCACCTTCCGCCCGGGGGCCCGTGCAATGAGTGGCACCAGGCGCGACTCGAAGCTGTGGTGCACCACGAGCACCGCGTCCCGGCTGGCCGAGCGCGTGTACTCGCGCACCGGCCGCACCTGGTCCTTGCAGGCGTCGTCCCACGCCTCGGCGTAGATGTCGGAGGCGTAGCCCCAGCGGCGCAGCAGGCCCTGGAGGTAGCGCACCTGGTTGCCCACCGCGTCGCCCCAGGCGAGCCGCGGGAGGAGCTGGTGGATTTCCCGGGGCCCGTCGCCCGGAGGGCTGCGTCGCTGTGCATTCACGCCCGGCTCCCTTACCGCCGCGAGGGGCGAGCACACAAGCCCGAGCCCCTCGGCGCCTTGACGGTGGGAGACCCCTCCGATACGCAGCGGACACCCTCCTTTCCGAGCACTCGAGGCCCACGGGACATGAACGTACTGGTGACAGGTGGCTGTGGCTTCATCGGCTCCAACCTCGTGAAGTACCTGCGGCGCGAGCGGCCGGACTGGACGGTGGTCAACCTCGACAAGCTCACGTACGCGGGCAACCTCGAGAACCTCTCCGAGCTGGAGGGTGACCCGAAGCACGTCTTCGTCCGGGGCGACATCGGCAACCGCGAGCTGATGGAGCACTTGATGACGGTGCACTCCATTGACGCGGTGATGCACCTGGCCGCCGAGAGCCACGTGGACCGCTCCATCCTCGGCCCCGAGGTCTTCATCACCACCAACGTGCTGGGCACCCAGCAGCTGCTGGAGGCGTCCCGTGCGCGCGGCATCAAGCGCTTCCTGATGGTCTCCACCGACGAGGTGTACGGCTCGCTGGGGCCCACGGGCGCCTTCACGGAGACCTCGCCGCTGCAGCCCTCCAGTCCGTACTCGGCCAGCAAGACGAGCTCTGACCTCATCGCCCTGGCGTACCACCACACGTTCAAGATGGACGTGGTGGTGACGCGTTGCTCGAACAACTACGGGCGCTACCAGTTCCCCGAGAAGCTGATTCCCCTGATGGTGGTCAATGCGCTGCACGACAAGCCGCTGCCCGTCTACGGCGACGGGGCCAACGTGCGCGACTGGCTCCATGTGGAGGACCACTGCCAGGCGCTGCTGCGCGCGCTGGAGAAGGGCAAGGCCGGCGAGGTCTACAACATCGGCGGTGGCGCGGAGCGGAAGAACATCGAGATCGTCAAGGCCATCCTCGGGCTGGTGGGCAAGCCGGAGTCCCTCATCCAGTACGTGAAGGACCGCCCCGGGCATGACCGGCGCTACGCCATCGACCCGACGAAGATGCGCACGGAGCTGGGCTGGACGCCCGCGCACACCTTCGAGCAGGGCCTCGCGGACACGGTGAAGTGGTACGTCGAGCACCGCGCCTGGTGGGAGCGGGTCACGAGCGGCGCGTATCGCCAGTACTTCGACACCCAGTACAAGACCCGGCTGCAGGGCAAGGCCTGAGCGCCCATGTCGGGCCGGGCGCGTCGTGTATTGGAAGGGCCTCCGAAGGCCCTCAGCGGCCGAACTGTCGCCGGCTGGCCTCGAGGATTTCGTCGGAGAGGGCGGGATTGGCATCGGCCACTGCCCGGGCCAGCACCACGGCACCGACCATCTCGCTCAACGTCCTGAGGGCCTGCTCGCGGGCGACGGCGGGCTCGGCCGCCTTCTTGCCGGACTTCAGCCTCGGCAGGTGGTTGACGAGGATGCCCAGCAGCGCCTCGATTCCGGCCGAATAGGACGCCTGGACCGACTCACCCTGTCTTCCGACATCTACTGCGAGCGCGGCCGTCGGGCAGCCGCCGCTCGGGTCGTCCCGGTGCGCGGGCGAGAGGTAGTGGTCCAGGTATCGCGCCACCGCCAAGCCGTCACGGCTCGGGTCCTGCTCTATCTCCGACACCAGCGTCGCCAGCGCCCTGTCGAACGCCGAGCCACACGCCTCGGCGGCCAGCGCTTCCTTGGAAGCGAAGTGGTTGTAGAAGCCCCCGTGCGTGAAGCCCGCCTCCTTCATGAGGTCCGCCACGCCCACTCCATCGATGCCGCGCTCGCGAAACAGCCGGGCCGCCGTGTCGAGGATGGTCTGCCGGTTCCGTGCTGCCTGCTCCTTCGAAAGTCGCATCGCGCTCCGCCTCCCCGCAGGTTCTCTTGACTTCAATAATGACGGTCGTCATTTAAAAACAATGTCGCCCATCATCATTATCCCAGAGCGACCTGCCGCTCGCCAGTCAGGCGGGCGGCCCGAGCCAGCACCCGGGGAGAAGGTCATGAAGAAGCTGAGTGGAAAGGTCGCGGTCATCACCGGTGGCACCAGCGGTATCGGCCTGGCGACGGCGAAGCGGTTCGTCGCGGAGGGTGCGCAGGTCTTCATCACCGGCAGGCGCCAGGCGGAGCTGGATGCAGCCGTGAAGGCGATTGGGGACAACGTCACCGGTGTCCAGGGAGACGTCGCCAACCTCGCGGACCTGGACCGGCTGTACGCGGTGGTCAAGCAGCAGAAGGGCCGCATCGACATCCTCTTCGCGAATGCCGGAGGGGGTGAGTTCGCGCCGCTGGGCGCCATCACCGAGGAGCACTTCGACAAGACGTTCGGCTCGAACGTGAAGGGCCTGCTCTTCACGGTGCAGAAGGCGCTGCCGCTCCTGGTCGACGGCGCGTCCGTCATCCTCAATGCCTCCACCGCGGCTTCGAAGGGAGCGCCAGCGTTCAGCGTCTACAGCGCGACGAAGGCCGCTGTCCGCTCGTTCGCGCGGACGTGGACGCTCGACCTCAGGGAGCGCCGCATCCGCGTCAACGCCCTGAGCCCCGGAGGCACGGAGACTCCCGGCATCAACGGCCTCGCGAGCAACGCGCAGGAGCTTCAGCAGTTCAAGTCCATCCTCACCGCCTCCATCCCGATGGGGCGCATGGCGGACCCGGATGAGGTGGCGAAGGCCGCCACCTTCCTCGCCTCGGACGACAGCAGCTTCGTGACCGGCATCGAGCTGTTCGTCGATGGCGGCATGGCGCAGATCTGATTGTCGCCTCCGCCCGGGTGTTGAGCGGTGCCGGTTGCAGCCCGTTCTTTCTGGATAAACCAGTAAACATGAGGGCTCATCCCTCCGTGTTCCGGCCGCGTCCTGGCGGCCAGAGAGGCGGACGGAGAGATGGGCCACATCAAGCGGTGGGAGCGGTCGTTGCTGGTTCAGGCCGTGCTGGTGCTCGCCTTCGCGGGCAGCGCGGGCGCGGTGACTCCGACGGGCGTGACGAAGGTCTCCCGCGTGACGGGCGCGACGCCCGCCGGAGAGCTGCTGCCGAACCCGAACCAGACGCACACGAACTATGAGGTGTACGGGACGGACCTCGGCATCGTCTGGGACAAGGGCGGCGGCGAGGTCTTCGTCTTGTTCGGCGACACCTTTGGCGTGGGGTGGTGCGGCAACGGCGGCTGCGGCGGTGGATGGCGCAGCAACGTGCTCGCACGCTCCTCCGACACCACCCTGTCGAACGGGCTCACCTTCTCCACGATGATCCAGGACTCCGCGCGCCACGCGAAGGAGGTCCTGCCGTCGAGGAAGATCAACAACGACGAAATCACCGTCATCCCCACGGCGGGCATCACCGTGGGCTCGCGGCACTACATCCACTACATGTCCGTCCACCACTGGGGCGACCCGGGCATGTGGTTCACGAACTACGCGGGCATCGCGTACTCGGACGACAACGGCCAGAACTGGGTGAAGCACCCGAGCGCGCGGTGGCAGAACAACGCCTCCTGGTCGCACCCCTTCCAGATGGGGGCCATGGTCCGCAACGGCGGCTTCGTCTACCTGTACGGCACGCCGAATGGCCGCTTCGGCAACGTGCACCTGGCTCGTGTGCCGGAGAACGCGCTCCTCGATATCAACGCGTACCGCTACTGGGACGGCAATGGCTGGTCCACGTCCCAGGCCGCAGCCCGCCCCGTGGCCATCGGCATCGCCGGAGAGCTGTCCGTCTCCTACAACGCCACGTTCGGCCGCTTCCTGATGACGTAGACGTCAGCCTCGTGCGCGGCGCCAACCTGGTCGCTCAGCCGGGCTTCGAGCAGCAGTCCTCCGCGACGGCGACCTCGCCCTGGTATGTCGACGGCACCGCGGGCATCGACCGTGGGCTCGGCTTCGCGCGGACGGGCGCGAACAACGCCTGGGTCCGGAACAGCAGCGGGTGGAACGCCATCAAGCAGGAGGTCGGCGTGACGCCCAACACGAGCTACACGCTGACGGGGTGGGTCAAGACGTCCGGAAACCACGACGATGGCTACTTCGGCGCGCGGCTGCTGAAGGGCGGCCCCATCCTGGGCGAGACACACTTCACCCAGCCACTGGGCAGCTACACGCAGCTCAGCGTCACCTTCAACTCCGGCGCCAACCACAGCGTGGAGCTGTTCGTGGGGATGTGGGCGAACAACGGTGACACGTGGATCCAGGTGGATGACCTGCGCCTCACCCGGAACTGAGCGACGTGGAGCGCGTCAGCGGGCTCCGCTCCTTCGCTGGCTGCGGCGGAGCGAGAGGTCCGCCAGCCCCGCGAGCAGGAAGATGGGGGCCAGCAGCACCGCGCTGAACCAGCTCAGCGCGTAGGCGACGCCGAAGCCCAGCCCGAAGAGGCCGCCGTCCCGGGTACCCGAGAGGATGCCCACGTACTGGCGGCCTCCGAGCAGGTGCAGCAGCAGGAAGAGCGCGGCCATCAGCAGCGCGGCTCGAATCAGGGGACCGGGTTTCATTGGAGCGCCTCCAGCGGGCGGACTTCCAGCGCCTTGCGCCAGAGGGGTCCTTCGACGAGTGAGTACAGCAGCACGGCATCCGCGAGCGTATTGCCCGCGGCGAAGCGGAGGCCTGTGTCGTCCCTGATGGGGAACGCGGCGAAGCGGAGGCTGGTGACGAGCCCGGACAGCAGCGGAGCGTCGTCGAAGGCCGCCGCGCCCACGAGCGCCAGTCCGCTGGAGCCCGCATTCGCATTCACCAGGGGAATGGTGGGGCCGGAGTCCACGTCCTGTGCGTTGCGAGCGCCTTCCGGCCACTCCGCCGCCCAGGCGAAGCCGAGCGCCTGGCCAATGAGCGCGCGGCGCGCCCGCTGGTACTGGTCCTTCGCGAAGTCCGTGTCGACCAGCTGGAGCAGATGGGCCGAGAGCCACAGGGACGAGCCCTCCGGGCCGTCGAGCGTGGCGCCATCGAAGGTGAAGCTGGAGACGAGCAGCCCGGTCTTCGCGTCGACCAGGTGCTGGCGCGCCGAGGCCACCCAGCGGCGGCTCAGGCTGGAGTGGTTCCTCCCGTCGACGGTGTCGGAGAGGCGGAGCGCCGCCAGCGCCAGGGTGTTGCAGAACGTCCACCCCTCGTCGGGGTAGCTCTCGGCGGCGAGCATGGGCGCGCGCTCGAGCTGGCCGGCGACGGTGTCGATGCGCTCACGCAGCAGGGGCGCGAGGTCCGCGCGTGGCTCCACCAGCTGGCGCGCGGCGAGCATGAGCGCGATTTCTCCGTCGACGAAGAGGCTGCGCCCCCGGGCGTCTCGGAACGGCGCGTGGTGGACGTAGGGCAGGAGGAACGTGTCGCTCCTGCCGCGCTCGTCGCGGAGCGTGCGGTCGAGCACGGCGTCGATGACGGCCAGGTGCTCCGCCTTGCGGTCCGGCTCCTCCAGCGCGAGGTTCGCGAAGGCGAGCACCGAGAAGGTGCGGACCATCAGGTCCCACTCGGGGTTGTTCTGCCGGAGCAGCTCCCGCTCGGGGCTGTCGTCCCTCAGGGCGAGCGCGCGCTGCCGGGCGGCGAGGGCGGGCACCAGCTCGCGGGAGTCTTCCGGCCGGAAGCAGAGCTGGAGCGCCGGGAGCCAGACCGCCGTGGCGATGAGCAGCAGCAGGAGGGTGCGTCGCATGCCGCGAATATCGGACGTCGCGTGCCCGACAAGGATGGGAAGGCAGCGACCGGTCGCGGACCGCCGATGAGCGGTCGCCCGCCGCGGCTCGACGTCACCGGGCGGGGACCTGTCACCTCGGGCTCACGTCACGCCGGGCCTCAGCGCGCGCACTCAGCCAGCACGGTGTACTCGGTCCGGTTCGTCTGCTTCCCGTAACGCATCAGGACGCCGCACGTGCACTCGTGCCGGCCCACCTCGAGGCCATTCGGGTCGTAGAAGCGCCACACCCACGAAGGGCTCACGCTGTTGCAGCTCGGAGGCCAGACCTGCGCGGAGGTGTCGAATCCGTCAGGAGGCGGAGGGACCTGCTCCACGGCCTCTTCACCACCGCAGCCGCCCAGCACGAGGGCGGCGACACAGGCAACGACGGCACGCTTCAAGAACATGCTCGGCTCCTTGCTGACCCGTGGATCGAGTCAGGCTCCTGGAGCGTGACATCCCAGGCTGATAGCCGTCACATGAAATCCAGTTACATTCCCAACCGGCGAATCAGCTCCGGCGGCACGGGATAGACGCGCTCGGGAGGACACAGCCGTGCCGCCGCGTCCGCCTTCCCCTCGTCCAGCAGGCGGCGGATCTTCTGGACGCGTGGCGTGAGGTCCTCGATGGAGACGGTCCACGACTCCACGTAGCGGGAGATGACCGCGCGGCCCAGGCCCACCTGGATGCTGTCATGCGGGAGCCCGGCGCCGCGCAGGGAGCGCTCCGGGTCCCACTGCACGTGGACCTGCGCGGCGTCGAACTCTCGTCGCCACTGCTCGGGCGAGCCGTGGGCTCCGGGCTCGAAGGAGGTGAGGACCGCGAGGCTCAGCGCCTCATGCCAGCCCTCGCGCCGGATGCGCACCGCGAGCGTCCGCTCCTGCCCGCTCTTGCGGCCCCAGTTGGAGCGGTGCATCAGCCACAGGAAGCTCGGCTTGATCCACGTCATCCGGCCCACCGAGAAGGGCGGGCCGAACTTCTGCTGCTTCACGGCCACGTCCGCGATGGCGTCCGGATAGGCCTGGTACATGACGATGGAGGCGCGGTCGTAATCGGCGCGAACCTCCCGGGAGCCGGGCATGGACGTGCCCTCCGGGGCGTGGGGCCCTAGTCAATCGTCTCGGGCAGGCTCTCCCGCTCGCAGCGCGTGATGCCATGCCGGGCATCGCTGAGCTTCGGGTAGTCCTTGAGCAGTGCCCGATACACCCGGAGCGCCGCCTCGCAGTCCCCGTCCTCCCGGAGGCGGTGGGCCTTGCCCAGTCGCTTCGAGGCGTCTTCCAGCTTCTGTCCCAGGGACGCCAGCTCGGGCTCCACGGACTCCAGCCCGAGGGAGCGGGCCTGCTCCAGCCGTTGCAGGGCGCTGTCCAGCTTGCCGTCGTTGAAGTCGTTGCCGATGTCGATGACCTGGCCCTTCGCCAGGACCTGGAGCTGCTTCGTCGCCACGTCCTGCGCGGCGGCGGGCGCCACCGCCTGGACCTCCGGGGCGGGGGTAGGGGCCTCCACCGGCGTCGGGGCCTCAGGCGCCTTCGCCTGGACCTCGGGCTGGGCAGGGGCCGCGGGCGCCACGACGGCCGGCGCGCTCGGCGCCGGAGGCATCACGGCCTGTCCGTTCCCTCCGCCCGTGCTCCGGATGGCCACCACGCCCGCGCCACCCAGCAGCAGCGCGCCCGCGATGCCCAGGGCCATGACCATGCCCGTGGAGCGCTTGGGCGGCGCGTAGGGCGACACCGCGTGCGCCGTCTTGTCGAAGCCGTCCGGGCCCACGCGAAGCGCGGCGCCCTGCATGGCTCCCACGCCCCCCGTGCCCTGCGGCGGCGCGGGCTGCGTCAGGGGGATGGGCGTCATCCGGCCCGTGCCATGCTGGCCCGCGGTGTCCTGCCGTGGGACGGCCTCGCCGCGCACCAGCGTCGCCTCGGAGCCGTCGCCGAAGAGCAGGGTGTTCGGGGTGCTCTCCTCGGCGATGGCGCCCTTCACCGTCGGGTTGACGCCGCTGATGGCGCGCTTGCCCGTGAGCGTGGGCAGCGCGTTGTTCAGGTCCGTGGCGAACGCCTCCATGGTGGCGTAGCGCTCCACGCGCTTCTTCGCGGTGGCCTTCTGGATGACCGCGTCGATGCCGGGCAGGTCCAGGTCCGCCACCACGTCCTTCAGGTGCGGCATGGGGTGGTGCACCTGCTTCTGCATGATCTCCCCGACGCTCGCGCCGTCGAAGGGCTGGTGCCCGGTGAGCAGCTCGAACAGCACCACGCCCACCGCGTAGATGTCCGCGCGCGCGTCCACGTCCAGGCCCATGGCCTGCTCGGGAGACATGTACCGCGGCGTGCCCGCCACCGCGCCCTGCAGGGTGAGCCGGGTGGCCCCGTCGGTGATGCGGGCGATGCCGAAGTCCAGCACCTTCACGTGCCAGCCACGCATGCCCTGCCGGACCATGACGTTCTCCGGCTTGAGGTCGCGGTGGATGACCTGGCGCGCGTGCGCGTACGCGAGCACGTCCGCCACCTGGAGGATGATGTCCGCCGCCTCGTGCACCGGCAGCCGGCCCGTGGCGGCCAGCACGCGCTTGAGGTCGTCACCCTCCACGTACTCCATGGAGATGTAGAGCGTGCCCTCGTCGTCCTGCCCGAAGTCGTGCAGCGTCACCGCGTTGGGGTGCGCCACCCGCGCGTAGCTCTTCGCCTCGTTGAGGAAGCGCCGCGCCACGTCCGGGTCCAGGGACAGGCCGTGGTTGAGGAACTTCATCGCGACCTGCTGGCCGATGCCCACCTGCTCCGCCAGGTACACGGAGCCCATGCCGCCCTGGCCCAGCCGGCGGAGGATGCGGTAGCGGTTGGCGATGGTGCGGCCCACCATCCGGTCCACCGGTGCCGCCAGCGTCAGCAGGTCGGTGCCCCCGCATGCGGGACAGGCCCCGCCCCAGGTCTCGTACTGCGCTTCGCACCGCTGACAGATGAAGGTGGCCATCGACTTTGCTTCCCGTGCCTGGAAGAGGAGCGGCGGCGTCAGCGCGACGCCGTGGGGTAGCGCTGGAAGAGGATGCGCTCCAGCTCACGCGCCCCCGCCTCCGGGGACTTCTTGCGAGCCACCTCGGCCCGCAGCACGTCCGTGCGCGAGTCGTCCGGCAGGTCCGCCTCCATCGCCGCCAGCGCGCCGTTCAGGTCGCCCGCGCGCTGGAGGGCCGCCGCGCGCCACAGCCGGTACTCGGTGCGTCCCGGCGCCGCCGTGGCGGCCTGGGCGAACAGCCCCTGTGCCCGGCCGGCGTCTCCGCCCTGCAGCGCGGCCAGGCCTTCCAGGAAGGGCAGCTGGGCGGAGGCGGCCTCGGACGGGGCGCCCGTGTCGCGCGCCAGGTCGAACAGCGGGCGCGCGTCGCGCAGGCGCTCGGCGGGCAGCGCCTCGCCGGCCAGGGCGCGGCGGTGCAGGTCCTCCGTGGCGGCGCGGCTGGCGGCGCTGAGCCGGTTGCCCATCTCCGCCAGGTCCGTGCCCAGGTAGCCCTCCGTCACCAGCGTGCGCAGCATCTCCCCCGCGGAGTCGGGGCCCACCAGCGAGCCCTGCTCCAGCGCGGCGAAGAAGCCGGCCTTCAGCTCCACGTGGCGCGCCGTCAGGTCCGCGGGCACCTTGTTCTTCTTCTTCTTGCGCGCGGCCTTGAGCTGGCGCTCACACAGGTCCAGCTCGCGCTGTGCCTTCGTGCGGTCCTGGATGTCCGGCGCGCTGCGCACGTAGGCCTTGTACGCGGTGCAGGCCCCGTGGACCTCCTTGGCGCCCATGCGCGAGCGCGCCAGGCCCAGGTAGGCCGGCAGCAGCGTGGGGTTGGCGCGCGTGGCCTTGAGGAACAGGCCCGACGCGTCGCCGTAGCGGCGCTTGTTGTACAGGCGCGTGCCCTCGGCCACCAGCGCCTCGGCATTGCCCACCGACGGGCCCACCAGCGGCTCGGCCATGGCCAGGCCCGACATCAGCAGCGCGCACGTCACCACCCACCGGCGCAGGTCAGAACGCATAGCCCAGCCCTCCACGGATGTTGCTCGTCCCGGCGATCTTCTTGAGCAGCGTGAAGCCGTGCTGGTACGCCACCGACGCGTACAGCCCCTCGTAGACGAAGATGCGCGCGGTGGCCTGCCCCGTCGCATGCAGGTCCACCGCGTAGAGCCCGTCCTCGAAGAGGGCGTTCTCCCGCTCCTTCAGCATCAGCCCCTTCAGCTCCAGGCCCGCCTGCACCGCGAAGGAGACGGGGCCCAGCACGTAGCGCAGCTGCGGCTGCAGCGCGCGCACCGACAGCATCTGCGCCTTGGTGTCCAGCGTCGCCGGGGCCTCCACTCCGTCCGGGGGCCGCACGCCCAGCGTCCACGTGTCGCCGGTGCTGTAGTAGGTGGCGCCCACCAGCATGACGCCGAAGAACTGCCCGTAGCGGCCGTACTCGATGCCCAGGCCCATCATCTTCCGGGAGCCCGGCGCCTGGATGTTCGACGTGCGCAGCGGGCTGAGGGCCGTCGTCGACTTCACCGGCTGCGTCTCGAGCGCGTCACCGGTGAGGCTGAGCATCTCGTAGGACGCCTCCAGGTAGCTCTGCCGCGCCATGGTGGCCTCCTTGCGCCGGCGCATGGCCAGCTTGAAGGCCTGCATGGAGGTGGGCTTCAGCGTGTGCTCCAGCGTGTACGTCGCGCCGGGCGCAATCTCCGCCTTCACCTCGTGGGGCTCGTAGCCCTCCAGCAGCAGCGACAGGGTGCGCGTGCCGGGCTGGATGCCCTGGTCCACCGCGTCCTTGCCCACCGCCTTGCCGTCCACCAGGATTTCCGTGCCCTCCGGCAGGGCCTTCACCACCAGCCGCGCGGGCACCTTCTCCAGGGCGGCCTCCAGCTTCACCTTCTGCAGCGAGCCCAGCACCCGCGTCTCCTCCTTCGGCAGGTGCGAGGCCAGCTCGAAGCGGAACGTGTGCTCCCCCGGCAGCACCTCGGTGGACAGCGGGGTGGTGCCTACCTTCACGCCGTCCAGGAAGACGGTGGCGCCCGGCGGCGTGGTCAGCGCGTCCACCACCGCGTTGATGGACAGGAACTTCACCAGCGCGCCGGCCAGGCCCTTCTCGAAGGCGGGGTTGGCCGTCTCCGCCTGCGCGCGGGCACCGGTCTCCGGGCGCACGCTGACGGCGCGGAAGCGGTAGCCCGCGTCATCCTGCCCCACCTGCACCAGCACCACGCGCTCCAGGCCCAGCGAGCCGAGGTACGCCTCCAGCGGCTCACGGCACTTCGCCTCGCCGGAGACACAGCCCAGGTCGCCGTTGCGGCCCTGGAGGAAGCTCCCCAGCGCCTCGCGCCCGATGACCTGCTGCGGCTTCACCTCCTGGGGCACCAGCGCGGCGATGCCCTCCTCGGTGCGCTTCACCAGCGCGTCCTGCCCCGGGTACAGCGGCTGGATCAGCCAGAGCGTGTGGGGGGAGGCCTCCGCCCGGGTGCCAGCGGGCGCCGCGGGGGTGGCGCCGGCGGTCAGTGCCAGGCCGACACTCAGCAGACATGCGACAAACATGACGTCCTCTGGGGAGGGGGCGCTCATCGGGCCGCGTGGGCCGCCCCTCACACGGTGTACGTCAATGAACGCTCTGCTGCCTAGGGGGGGCAGGGGGGAGCTTGCTGGGTTTTCCAGGACTGTGGCGTTTTCCCGGGCATGTGCCTGGCTGCCCCACGGGCACCCGAGCGGTGGCCCGGCCTGGGGGAGGGGCCTCCGGGTGTGGGGAATGCGCATCGTTCCCCAGGTCACAACACCTGTGAGGAGGCGTGGATGGTGCTCCCTGGCAAGGGCATGGGCTGGATGGAGTTCTTCAAGGCCCTCAAGGCGGAATGGACGCGTGACGACGTGGGAGACGTCGCGGGAGCGCTGACGTTCCGGGTGATTCTGGCGCTCTTCCCGTTCCTGCTGTTCCTGGTGTCGCTGGCGGGCGTCATCATCGACCCGGCCCAGGCGAAGGTGCTCATCGAGGAGCTCTCCAAGGTCGCGCCGCAGGAGGTGACGAACATCCTGGGCGAGCGCATCAACTCGCTGGCGGAGAGCAACCCGGTGGGGCTCCTGACGGTGGGCGGCGTGGGCGCCGTCTGGGCGTCGGCGGGCGGGGTGGTGGCGCTGATGGAGGCGCTGAACAAGGTCTACGGGGTGGAGGAGACGCGGCCCTTCTACAAGGTGCGCGGCATTGCCCTGGTGGTGACGCTGGGCGGGGCGGCGGTGGCCATCCTCGCGGCGCTGGCGGTGGTGGTGACGCCGGCCATCGCCGACAAGCTCGGGCCCCTGGGGACGGTGCTCACCTGGCTGCGCATCCCGGTGGCCGGCCTCATCATGATGTTCCTGCTGGCGGTGCTGTTCTACCTGCTGCCGAACGTGAAGCAGCGGTTCCGGTTCATCACCCCCGGCTCCGTGGTGGCCGTCATCATCTGGGTGCTGGCCTCGTGGGGGTTCTCCAAGTACGTGGCCAACTTCGGCAAGTACGACGTGAACTACGGCGCCATCGGCGGCGTCATCGTCCTGCTGCTGTGGATGTGGATCTCCGCGCAGGTCATCCTGCTGGGCGCGGAGATCAACGCCATCCTCGAGCACCGCTCGCCGGAGGGGAAGGCGCCGGGCCAGCGGGCTCCGGAAGAGGGCAAGGCGGTGGCGGCCACCAAGTCGGAGCTGGAGGAGGGTGGGGCGAAGCTGCCCGGCGCGCCCGCCTTCCGCCCCGTGGTGGACCCCGTGACGGGCCAGGCGACGGGCTCCCGGGCTCCGCCGCCGAGGCTGGCGCAGACGCCGCTGGCCGCGGCGGCCAAGTGGGCCGCGGGCCTGGGCCTGGGCCTGTTCATGGTGCGCCGCAACACCGCGCGCTGACGACGGAGTGGAAGCACCTCTCGGGAGCCCACGGGCCCCGGTTTCCTCGCGCCCCCGGGCGTGAAGGGGCCGGGGCCTCGTCGCGTCCGGGCTCGCCTGGGTGGCTCATGACCCCTCGGGGGTGAGCAGGGGGCCCGGGCTTGCGCCCGGTGCGGGCCCGGTGTCACTCTGCGCGGCTGTCAGATGGACGACGTTTGATTCCGTTGTCCCTCCGTCCCCCTGGACATGCCTTTCTTGAACGCAATCCCCGATGCGGGGCGGCCGACTCGCATCCTGGAGAAACAATGTCGTTGAAAACTTCCTGGTCGCTTCGCTGTGCCGCGCTGTTGCTGACCGCGCAGGTGGTGAGCGCCTGTACCGGTGGTGGGGAGCCCAATCCCCCGCCGGGGCAGGACACCACCGCGCCCACGACGCGGGCCACGCCCGCCGGCGGCAGCTTCTCCGCGCTGGTGGCGGTGGCGCTGGCATGTGACGACGGCGCGGGCAGCGGCTGCGCGGCCACGTACTTCACGGTGGATGGCTCCGAGCCCGGCACCAGCTCGCCTCAGTACCGCGAGCCCTTCACGCTGGCCGCCAACACCACGGTGCGCTTCTTCTCCGTGGACAAGGCGGGCAACACCGAAGGGGCGAAGAGCGAGCAGTACACCTTCACCAGTGGCCAGGACACGCAGGCGCCCACCACCGTGGCCAACCCGGCGGGCGGCTCCTTCAACAGCCCCCGCAGCGTGGCGCTGACGTGCGACGACGGCACGGGCACCGGCTGCGCGGCCACGTACTTCACGCTCGACGGCAGCATTCCCTCGGAGTCCTCCACGCGCTACACGGCGGCGCTGGCCATCTCCGCCACCACCACGCTGCGCTTCTTCTCAGTGGACCGCGCGGGCAATGCGGAGGGCGTGCGCCGCGAGCGCTACGTGCTGGACACCGAGCCGCCCACGGTGGCCGCCTCGCCGCGGGGTGGCACGTACGGGGCCACGCGCGTCGTCACGCTGACGTGTGACGACGGGGACGGCGCCGGCTGTGCCGCCATCCACTACACCCTCGACGGCTCCATCCCCTCGGCGTCCTCGCCCGTGTACACCGCGCCCTTCACGCTGCAGGCCACCACCCGCGTGCGCTTCCTCGCGGTGGACCTGGCGGGCAACGCGTCCGACGCGGTGACGGAGCTGTACACGCTGGACGGCACGGGCCCCGTCACCACGGCGACGCCCCGGGGGGGCACCTTCCACGCCGCCTTCACCGTGTCGCTGGCCTGCGATGACGGCACCGGCACCGGCTGCGCGGCCACGTACTTCACCACCAACGGTGCCGCGCCCACGCGCAGCTCCGAGCGCTTCGCCGGCCCCATCACCATCTCCGGCAACACCACGCTGCGCTTCTTCTCCGTGGACGCGGCGGACAACGACGGTCCGGTGGTGACGGAGACGTACGTGCTGGACCAGGCCGCGCCCGTCACCCGGGCCACGCCGCCGGGCCGCTCGTATGCCGGCGAGCAGCTGGTGACGCTCACGTGCGAGGACGCCGCCGGCACCGGGTGCGTGGCCACCTACTACACGCTGGACGGCTCGGCTCCCACCACCACGTCGCCGCTGTACGTGGCGCCGGTGCGCGTCGCCTCCAGCCTCACGCTGCGCTTCTTCTCCGTGGACCAGGCGGGCAACGTGGAGACGCCGCGCACCGAGCCGTACGTCATCGACAGGGTGCCGCCCACGGCCGCGGCGACTCCTCCGGGTGGCACCTACGCCACCGTGCAGCAGGTGACGCTCACCTGCGCGGATGGCACGGGCAGCGGGTGCGCCAGCATCCACTACACCCTGGACGGGTCCACGCCCACGGTGGGCTCGGCCGCGTACCAGGCGCCGCTGCAGCTCGCGTCCAACGTCACGCTGCGCTTCTTCGCGGTGGACGCCGTGGGCAACCGGGGCGAAGTGCAGACCCAGCAGTACTCCATCGACACCTCGGCGCCGCTGACGACGGCCAGCCCGGCGGGCGGCACGTTCGGCGGAGACACGCAGGTGACGCTCACGTGCGACGACGGGCAGGGCGGCACGGGCTGTGCGGTGACGCGCTACACGGATGACGGCACGGCGCCCACGGACACCTCGCCGCGCTACACGGGCCCCATCGCCGTGACGTCCACGCGCACGCTGCGCTTCTTCTCCGTGGACACCGCGGGCAACCGCGAGCCGACCCGGGTGGCGACCTTCACCGTCGACAGGGTGGCCCCCACCACCACGCCGAGCCTGCGCGGCGGCAACTACACGACTCCGGTGACGGTGTCGCTGTCCTGCCTGGACGCCGGAGGCAGCACCTGCGCCGCCACGCACCTCACCCTGGATGGCTCCACGCCCACGACGGCCTCCCCGCGCTACACGGGGCCCATCACCTTCCAGGCCAACACCACCACCACGCTGCGCTTCTTCTCCGTGGATGCGCTGGGCAACGCCGAGGCCGTGAAGACGGAGAGCTTCCTCGTCGACACGGCGCCGCCACTCACCACGGCCGCGCCCCGGGGCGGGACCTACCGCGCCGCGCAGGACGTGGTGCTCACCTGCAACGACGGCGCGGGCGTGGGCTGCGGCGCCGTCTTCCACACCACGGACCCCGCCGCGCCCAAGGGCTCCTTCTTCCTCTACAGCGGGCCCATCCGTGTCTCGGCCAACACCACGCTGCGCTTCTATTCCGAGGACGCGCTGGGCAACTCCGAGCCCGTGAGGTCGGAGACCTACGTCATCGACACGGTGGCGCCCACCGTCTCCGCCAGCCCTCGGGGGGGCGCGTACCCCAACGGGCAGCAGGTGACGTTCACCTGCGGCGATGCGGGCAGCGGGTGCGCCGCCATCCACTACACGACGAACGGCGGCACGCCTGACACCAGCTCTCCCCGGTACGAGGGCCTGCTGTTCATCAACACCAATACGACGCTGCGCTTCATCGCCGTGGACGCCGCGGGCAACAGCAGCGCCGTGGTGACGGAGACGTACACCTTCACCAATGACATCACGCCGCCGGTGACGACGGCCTCGCCTCCGGGCGGCGCCTTCACGGGCGCCTTCACGGTGGCGCTGAGCTGCGCGGACAACGTCGGTGGCACCGGCTGCGCAGGGTCGTACTACACGCTCGACGGCACCGCGCCGACGACGGGCAGCACGCGCTACACCGGGGCCATCACCATCTCCTCCAACACCACCCTCCGCTTCCGGTCTGCGGACGCGGCGGGCAACCTGGAGGCGGCGAAGACCGAGACGTACACGCTCGACACCACGCGGCCGCAGACGGTGGCCACGCCCGCGGGCGGCTCGTACCAGGGCCCGGTCACCGTGACGCTGTCGTGCTCGGACACGGGCAGCGGCTGCCGCGAGACGCGCTACACCACGGACGGCTCGCCGGTGAACGGCGCCTCGCCCCTGTACACGGCGCCGCTCACGCTCACCCAGACGACGACGCTGCGGTTCTTCTCCGTGGACCAGGCGGGCAACATGGAGACGCCGCGGGTCGAGCAGTACGAGCTGCCCGCGGGCAATGCCTCCGCCCAGATTGCCGCCGTGCGCAGCACGGTGGACGGCCCGGCGAGCCTGCCGGTGGAGGGCGCCATCATCACCTACGTGAAGCCCGGCGTCGGCAACCTCACCAATGACCCCGCGGGCTTCTTCCTCCAGGCCGAGCGCACGGGCCCGGCCCTCTTCGTGGAGGTGGACCCCACGCAGCTCTTCCCGCCGCCCCAGGCGGGCATGCGCGTGAATGTCATCGTCAGCAGCAAGTGGATCTCCGGCGGCATGGTGCGCACGAACATCTCGTCGTACAGCGTGCAGTCCAGCGGCTTCCCGTTGAGCACCTTCATCCAGGACGTGAGCAACGTGGACCTGCCCTCGGTGGTGTGGGGCTACGAGGCCGAGCTCATCACCCTCAACGGCACCGTCACCGGGGCCTTCTTCTCGGCCGGTACCGGCCACTCCCAGGCGTCCCTTGCCACGGCCGGCGTGCCCGAGGGCTCCACGAGCGCCATCTCGTTCCGGCTGCGCATGGTGGAGACCGTCCGGGAGCAGCTCGACGTGACGCAGGGCTGCACGGTGAGCATCGTCTCGCCGCTGTGGGTCTTCGTGAACCTCACGTCGATGGCCACCCAGCCCTCCGTGTGGGAGGCCTCGCAGGTCACCTCGCTGACGTGCCCGGGCCCGAAGGTGACGAGCGCCCAGGCCACGGGCCAGGGCACGGTCGCCGTTCGCTTCGACCGGAAGCTCGACCCCGCCAGCATCCTGGCGAGCGGGAGCCAGTTCTCCATCCCCGGCCTGCCGGTGACCGGGGCCACCCTCATCAACAGCCGGGAGGTCTGGGTGAGCACGGGCGCCCAGGTGCCGCGCCAGGCGTACACGGTGACCGTCGCCGCGACGGTGCGGGACACGCGGGGCATCGGGGTGTCGTCCATGGGCAATGCCTCCACCTTCAGGGGCTGGGTGACTCCGGCCGTGCTGCGCATCACCGAGGTGGCGCCCGGCGTGACCTTCGGCCGCGACCTGGTGGAGTTCTTCGTGCTGCAGGGCGGCACCACGGAAGGGATGACGCTGGTGGACCTGAGCACCTCCAGCACGCCGCTGGCCACCCTGCCGGATGTCACCGTGGCCACGGGCGACCTCATCGTCATGCACCTCAACCCGGACCGGACGCCGGGGGTGGATGCTCCGGCCTCGGAGACCTTCAGCAAGACCGAGTTCCCGCAGTTCACCTATGCCTCGAACTACGACTCGGCCTGGGACTTCCAGGGGGGGACCTCCGGCGTCAGCCAGGGCAACCGCGTGCTGCGCATCCGGGACTCGCTGGGCAACACCCAGGACGCGCTCGCCGCGGTCGCGACCGGCAACGTCACCGCGGCCTACCTTCCGTTCCTCCAGGGGCTCCAGGCGGAGGGGCTGTGGCTCCCGTCCGACTGCGCCGGCGCGCTGTGCACGTACAGCACGTTCCCGTCGGCCCATGACGTCTCCTTCAACTGGACCGGCGCCTTCCCCAGCGGTGGCCGGACGACCACGGTGGGCCGCATCATTGCCGGTGACAGCAACCAGGCTTCCGACTGGGCGGTGGGGCCGGGCACGCTGGGCGTCCTCAATCCGTAGCGGCCCCTGAGGGCCCGCGCCAGCCGTGCGCGGGTCCGCAGGCTCCAGGCATTGAACAAGCGAATCGCCGCCACGGCTCCGGGAGTGACTTCCCCGGTCCGGGCGGCGATTCGTGCTTCAGGGCTTCGGAGTTCTGGCGCTACCGGCGGCGGGCCGCGACGTCCGCGTGCTTCTCCAGGAACTCCGAGTAGGGGCCGTTGAAGTCCATCACCTCCTGGCCCTGCTGGAGCGACCAGATGCGGGTGGCCACCTCGGAGATGAGCTCCTGGTCGTGCGTCACGACGATGACCGTGCCCTCGTACTTCTGGAGGCCTTCGGCCAGCGCGGCGATGGACTCGAGGTCCAGGTGGTTGGTGGGCTCGTCCAGCACCAGCACGTTGTCCTGCATGATCATCAGCTTGGACAGGAGCAGGCGCACCGTCTCACCACCGGAGAGGGTGTCCGTGTTCTTCATCCGCTCCTCACCGGAGAAGAGCATCCGGCCCAGCACGCCGGAGATCTCCTCGTTGGTGAGCTTGTCGTGCAAGTCCCGCAGCCAGCCGAAGCAGGTGGTGCCCTTGCGGACGACGCCGTGGTGGTCCTGCGGCAGGTAGCCCACCGAGGCCTGATGGCCCCAGCCAATCTTCCCGCCATCCGGCTCCAGCTGTCCGGCAATCATCCTCACCAGCGTGGACTTGCCCACGCCGTTGCGGCCGATGACGCAGACCTTCTCGCCCTTGCACACCAGGGCGTTGAACGGCTTGATGACCTTCTGGCCGTCGAAGGACTTGTGGATGCCTTCAATCATCAGCGTCTGCTTGCCGCTGGGGACCTTCTGGTCGAAGCGGATGAACGGGCGCGCGATGTTGGAGCGCTTCAGGTCCTCCGTCTTCAGCTTCTCGATCTGCTTGATGCGGCTCTGCACCTGCGAGGCGCGGGTGCCGGCGTGGAAGCGCGCCACGAAGTCCTGGAGCTGGAGGATCTTCTTCTTCTTCTCCTCCGTCTCCGACTCCACGCGGGTGCGCAGCTGCGACTTCTGGCGCACCATGTCGTCGTAGCCACCGTTGTACTGGATGATGGCTTCGTAATCGATGTCAGCGATGTGCGTGCAGATGGAGTTGAGGAAGTGCCGGTCGTGGCTGATGGTGATGAGCACGCCCTCGTACTCGTGCAGGAAGTTCTCCAGCCAGCGGATGGAGTCGATGTCGAGGTTGTTCGTGGGCTCGTCGAGCAGCAGCCCCTCGGGCTTGCCGAACAGCGCCTGCGCGAGCAGCACGCGCAGCTTCAGGCCGCCGGTGAGCTGCCGCATCGGGCCCTCGTGGAAGGCCTGGTCGATGCCGAGGCCCGCCAGCAGGGTGGCCGCGTCGCTCTCCGCGGAGTAGCCGTCCTCCTCGGCGATGACGCCCTCCAGCTCGCCCAGCCGGTTGCCGTCCTCCTCGGTGATGTCCGACTTGGCCAGCAGCGCGTTCTTCTCCGACATGGCCGCCCACAGGGGCTTGTTGCCCATGAGCACCACGTCGAGGACGCGGTCGTTCTCGTAGCGGAAGTGGTCCTGGCGGAGGATGCCCAGCTTGCGAGGCCGGACGATGTTGCCCATGTCCGCTTCCTCGTCTCCGGCGAGGATCTTCATGAACGTGGACTTCCCGGCCCCGTTGGGACCGGTCAGGCCGTAGCGACGGCCCGGCGAGAAGGTGACGTTGACCTCCTCGAAGAGCTTCTTGGGCCCGTAGGCCTTGGAGACGTTGATGACGTTGAACATGGCGGCGGCGTTGTAGCGGAAATGGCGCGGTGGGCCAAAGAAGCGTGGTGATTCGCGCTCCCTCCCCGATTGCGGTGACCCAATGTAACCGCCGGGTGGGGGCGGAAAATGCCGCTCACCTGCCCGGCGACGCGCCCGCTCCAGACGGCGTAGGGAGTTCTCCTACCTCTTGCTCCAGCTCCCTGGGGACTGCGGGCGGAGGGCCGGTCCGCCCGGCTGGAGGGGGAGGGCGGGGCACCGGGGTGGCCGGAGGGGGAGCGGGCGGGCCAGATGGATGCGGTGCCCACCGGGAGTGACGGGTATAAGGGCCGACCCATGGCCGTACGCTTCGAGCTGCTCACCACCGACCCCACCGGCGCCCGTGCAGGCGTGCTGCACACCCGCCGCGGCTCCTTCGCCACCCCGATGTTCATGCCGGTGGCCACGCACGCCGCCTTCCGGCACCTGGGCATGGAAGAGGTGAAGGAGACGGGCGCCAGCATCCTGCTGGCCAACACCTACCACCTGATGCTCCGGCCCGGCGCCGACGTGTTCCGCCGCTTCGGGGGCATCCACCCCTTCATGCAGTGGGACGGCGGCGTCCTCACGGACTCGGGCGGGTTCCAGATCTTCTCCCTGCCCGAGGACCGGCTGATTACGGAGAAGGGCGCCCACTTCCGCAGCTTCCATGACAACAGCCGTCAGCTGTTGAGCCCCGAGTCGAGCATCGCCATGCAGCAGGCGATCAACTCGGAAATCATGATGGTGCTGGACGTGTGCATCGACTCGCGCACGGACGAGGCGGGCACGCGCGAGGCCATGGAGCGCACCCACCGCTGGGCGGTGCGCAGCCTGGAGGCGAAGACGAAGCACGACACCGGACAGGCGATGTTCGGCATCGTCCAGGGTGGCGTGTTCCCGAACCTGCGGGACGAGAGCTCGGCGTTCCTGACGAAGCTGCCCTTCGACGGCTTCGCCATCGGCGGGCTGGCGGTGGGCGAGACGAAGGCGGAGCGCGAGACGATGACGGCGCGCGCCACCGCGTCGCTGCCCGTGGACAAGCCGCGCTACCTGATGGGCGTGGGCACCCCCACGGACCTGGTGGAGGCGGTGCTGCGCGGCGTGGACATGTTCGACTGCATCATCCCCACGAAGATGGCGCAGCAGGGCTACGCCTATACCTTCCAGGGGCTGGTGCGGATTACGCGCAGCGTGTTCCAGCTGGATGACGCGCCGCTGGACGCGGAGTGCGACTGCTACGTGTGCAAGCGCTACACGCGCGGCTACCTGCAGCACCTGATGCGCGGCAAGCACGCGCTGGGCTCGCGCATGCTGTCGGTGCACAACGTGCGGCACTACCAGAAGCTGATGGGCCGCATCCGCGAGGGCATCCTGAAGGGCTCGTACGACCAGGTGGCCCGCGAGCTGAAGGCCGCCATCGCCACGCCCAAGGACCTGAAGGAAGAGGCGAGCGCCCGCGAGGTGACGCTGAAGGAGGTCGGGTGAGCGCCGGGCCCGAGGCGCCCGTCGTCAATCCGCGCGACGGAGACTTCGAGGTCGTCACCCTGCGCAACGGCGCGCGCGCTGTGCGGCACCTGGGCCATGGCGAGGTGATGCACCCGTCGGTGGGGCCGTGGCAGGAGGCGCTGCGCCTCTATGTGGAGCAGGCGCGGCTGGCCGAGCGGCTGCGCCAGCCGGGCCCGCCGCTGGTCATCCACGACGTGGGCCTGGGGGCCGCCACCAACGCGGTGGCCGCGCTCACCTGCGCGCGCTCGCTGGGCGCGGAGCAGCGGCGCGTGCTGGAGGTGGTGAGCTTCGAGGTGGACCTGGCGCCGCTGCGGCTGGCGCTGGCGGATGCCGCGGGCTTCCCGTTCCTCCAGCCCTTCCGCGAGGCGGCCGAGGCGCTGATGCGCGACGGCCTGTGGGAAGGGGAGGGCATGCGCTGGCGGCTGCTGCTCGGGGACGCGGTGCCCTTCCTGGATGGGGCGCTGCCGGTGGCGGACCTGGTGTACTTCGACCCGTTCTCCCCGGCGTCCAACCCGGACATGTGGACCGAGGCCGTGCTGGCGCGCGTGCGGCGGCACTGCCGCGAGGATGGGGAGGGGACGCTGCTGCTCACGTACAGCGCGGCCACTCCGACGCGGGTGACGCTGCTGCTGGCGGGGTTCTACGTGGGGGCTGGCGTGTCCACGGGGACGAAGGGCGAGACGACGGTGGCGTGTACGCGGCGGGAGTCGCTGGAGCTGCCGCTGGGGGCGCGCTGGCTGGAGCGGTGGAAGCGCTCGTCGTCGCGGGCGCCGCATGGCGCGCAGCTCACGCCCGAGGTCGAGGCGCGCGTGCTGGCACATCCGCAGTGGCGGTGAGGCGCTCGCTTCGGTAATCAAGTGACTTCGCTGCCGGGGGCTGCCCGTGTCAGCCCCGAGGTGTCGGACGGCAACCACAGGTTTCATGTAGTCATGCGGTTCTTCCAATTGGAGCGAGTGGCTCCGTCGCGCGTCGATTACGACATTCGGACAGAGCCCAAGTGGGGCTTGCCCGGTCTCCACTGCCCGACCTGTGATGAAACCTGGAGTGGCGTCGGGGAAGCGTATCCGGCAGTAGACCTGTCGGACCTCGATGACCGGAGGAAGTTCAAGGCGCGAGTCGAAGAGGACTTCGCGGAGTTCACCCGGCTGCGCGAGCGGGTGAGGCCGCTGGTGCCGGAAGGTGTGCCGCTCGAGCCAGGAACGACCTTTGGCCCCCTTGCTGGCAGTGGGCGGGGGCACTTCCCCGAACTCGTCTTTCCCACGCTGTGGACGCTGCTCGTTCGCCGAGAGTCGCTTGAGCAACTCCAGGCGGAGGGCCTGCATGGATTGATGGGCTGCCGTACCGAGCTGCGCATCCGGGGCAGCAACCCCCCGGAGCTACTGGAGCTTCAGCTCGAGCCGCGAGGGCTGCTGCATCCGGATTGCCTTCCCCGGAACCTGCCTGCCCCATGCGCGACCTGCGGGCAGCTCGCGTTTACGTTTCCTCAAGCTCCCATCCTGGATGCTGCATCCCTGCCCACCGACCGAGACGTCTTCCGGCTCGGCAGCTATTCGACCATCCTCGTCGGTACGGAGCGGTTCGCGGAGACCGTGCGGCGGCTCGGCTTCGAGGGAGTGGAATTCCAGGAGCTACCAACGCGCTGACGGCGCCAGGGCGCGATTCCAGTGGGCGGGCGCCCTGCAGCTCACGCCCGAAGTCGAAGCGCGCGTGCTGGCACATCCGCAGTGGCGGTGAGCCGGCCATCCCGGTTATGCGAAGGGCGATGAGCGACGCCCTGCAACTGGAGGATTGGGGTGGCACCGGTCCGGTGCTGCACCTGGCCCATGCCAATGGCTTCCCGCCGGGCACCTACCGCAAGCTCATCGAGCAGCTGAAGCCGCGCTACCACGTCTTCACGCTCCGGAGCCGCTGCCTCGTTCCGGGCGCCAACCCGCTGGAGATGGCGGGCTGGGATGACATGGCGGACGACTTGTCCCGGGCGCTGCGAGCGCGCGGGCTTTCAGGCGTGCTGGGCGTGGGGCACAGCATGGGCGGCGTGGCCACGCTGCTCGCGTCCGCGAAGGAGCCGGACCTGTTCCGGGCCGTGGTGGCGTTGGACCCGGTGCTGGTGACGGGGGCGCGGCTCGCGGCGCTGCGCGTGCTGACGCTGCTCGGGTTGCGGAGCCGGGTGCCTCCCGCGAGCCTGGCGCGCCGCCGCCGGGAGGTCTGGAACTCCCGCGACCTGGCGTGGCTGACGTACCGCAAGAAGCCCCTCTTCGCGCGGGTCGACTCGGAGACCCTGCGGGACTACGTCGCGCACGGACTCGTCGAGCAGCCGGAGGGGGGCTTCCGCCTGGCCATCCCCCGGGAGTGGGAGGCTCGTGTCTTCGAGACCTATGCGCGAGACGTGTGGGGCGAGCTGCGCTCGGTGAAGGTGCCGACGCTCGTGATTCGCGGAAGCGTGTCGGGCACGCTCACCCGCTCGGCCCTGGCGCGGGTCCGGCGCACGCTGCCGGGAGCCCTCACCGAGGAGCTTCCGGAGGGCACCCACCTGTTCCCGCTGGAGAAACCCGAGGCCTGCGGCAAGCGCATCCTCGCGTTCCTCGACACGGTGGATGGAGCTTCGGTTTCCTCGGGAGGTTCAGCGCATGAACGTTGAAGAGTCGGTGCGTATCGAGGTTCCGGGGATGCGGCACCGCATCCTGCGTGGCCGCTCTTCGGGCGCGGCCCAGGTGCTCGTGTACCTGCATGGGCTCGGCTGCGCGGGGAGCCGGGACTGGCCTCCCGTGGCTCACAGCGCCGCGCTGTCACACCATGCCAGCATTTGGTTCGACCTGCTCGGCTTCGGCCAGAGCGACCGCCCCCAGGACTTCAGCTACGAGCTGGCGGAGCAGGCTCGGCTGCTCGCAGCGCTGCTCGCCTCGCGTGCCGGCCCGGTGGCACTGGTGGGACACAGCATGGGTGGCACGCTCGGCATCCTTGTCGCGGAAGAGCTGACTCGCGCCGGCCGGCCTCCGGCGGCCCTGCTGGTCGCCGAGCCGAACTTGCGTCCCGAGGACGCGACCGGGAGCGCCGTGGCGGCCGCGACGCCGCTCGACGTCTTCGTGGCGAAATGGGACCAGTTCGTCGAGTCGATGTCCGCGCCGTCCTACCGCGAGAGCCTGCGCATGGCGGACCCCGTGGCCTTCCACCGGAGCGCGACGTCACTGGTCCGGCTGGGGCAGGGCGGCCTCATTCCCCGACTGGCCGCGCTGCCCGTTCCGGTGAAGGGCTACATCCTCGGCGCGCTCAGTGACGAGACGACGCACGAGACGGCCCGTCAGGTGGCCGCCGCCGGCATCCCCGTGGCCACCGTCGAGGCATCGGGGCATGGCTTCTCCGAGGACAACCCCGAGGGCCTCGGAAGCGCCATTGCCCTGCTGCTCACCGGCGCTTGAACACCACCCGAGCTTCCCTGGGAGGGCACCATGGATGTTTCACACCAGAGCGTCCTCGAAGACCTCGGACGACGGCTGGAGGCGCGAGGTTTCAAGTTCAGGGCCGCCCCATACTTCGCCTCCTCGGGAATCATTGCGTTCACTCGCCCCGTCAGGATTGACGACGACCTCTCCGTGATTGAGCACGGGGTCTGCCTCCATCCCGTGGAAGGCGGCTGGGAGGCACGCGTGACGCGCCACGGAGGTCCGCACTGGACGCGGCGGGCGGACACGCTCGACAGGCTGGAAGCGATTGCGCTCGAAGCCCTGAACACCTCCGAGCTGCCTCCTGGCCCGGATTGGAAGGTCGACGGGTAGGGGACCGCGAGCGCGGTGACACTTCGCGCCCGGGTCGGTGTTTTCCGTGGCGACGCCCAGAAGCGGGCGCCATCACGGGGGATGTCTCATGCGTGTGTGTCTGGCTCTCGTCGCCGCTGGAGTCCTCTCCGGGTGCAGCGACTTCGAGGTCTGTGAGCCGGTGGCGACCTCCTCCCTCTCCGCCATGCCCGAGCGCCTCTCCGGCACGGGGCTGTTCACCGACTCCTCGATGACGGTGCTTGCCGACGACGTGCGGGCCTTCGCTCCCCAGTTCCCGCTGTGGACAGATGGCGCCACCAAGCGCCGCTGGATTCGCCTCCCGCCGGGCGGCCGCATCGACACGCGCGACATGGACTCGTGGCAGTTCCCCGAGGGGACGCAGCTGTGGAAGGAGTTCACCCGGGACGGGGTGCGCGTGGAGACGCGGCTGCTGGAGAAGTTCGGGCCCCGCCCCGAGGACTGGCGCGCCCTGGCCTATGTCTGGCTGCCCGACCAGCGCGACGCGGTGGCCGCCCCCGACGGACAGGACAACGCGGTCGGCACCCCGCACGACGTGCCCTCCGCGGCGAACTGCTTCGGCTGCCACGGCGGACGGGAGAGCCGGGTGCTGGGTTTCTCCGCCATCCAGCTGTCCTACGATGCGCCTCCGGACTTGCTGGACCTGGAAGATCTGAGGGTGGCCGGGACGCTGAGCCGGCCGCCCGCCATCGGCTTCACCGTGCCCGGCAACGATGTGGAGCGCGCGGCCCTGGGCTACCTGCACGCCAACTGCGCCCACTGCCACAACCAGAAGCGCCCGGACTCGGACGGCGAGCGGTGCTTCGACCCCCAGAACTCGCTCGACTTCTGGCTCCCGGTGGACCGGCTGGGCTCGCCACGAGACACGCCCACCTACGGCGCCGGCACCCTCGCCTTCAAGCCGGGCAAGCCGGACAAGAGCAACATGATTGAGCGCGTCTCGAAGCGGGAGTCCGGCTGGAGCATGCCGCCGCTGGGGACCGAGCAGGTGGATGCGGAGGCCGTGGCCCTGCTGCGACGGTGGATTGCGGAGATGGACGACTAGGTCCACCGTCCGAGTGTGGGCCTCGGGGGCGGAGCGCTTCAGGCGCCCCTGGCCTCCCGGGCCCCACGAGTCAATTCCTACACCCGGGGCCGCGACGCGCCCGAGCCGTCCCCGGCGGCGCTCAGCGCGGCCTCGACGGGAACTTCCGACCAGCGGATGTGGAACGTGGCCGAGGTGCCGTCGAACTCCTCCGGCACGGCCACCGCCCGCCACCCGCCGCACAGCTCCACCGCCCGGGCCAGCAGCCCGGACGCGAAGGTGGGCAGGTCCGCCAGGACATCATTCATCCGCAGCTCCAACATCGTCGGGCTACGCTCGACGATTTCGACCTCACTGAAGTTGTTGCCGGCGCGAAAGCCCATGTCCGTGCGCAGGAGCATGCGGCGCGGGCCGGCCAGCCGGACGACGCCCAGGAGGGCCCGGCCGAAAAACGTCCCGAAGTAGGCATCCATGAAGCGCTCGCCCAGCGAGTAGTACGCGGCCTCGGCGGGGACGCCGCCATAGACGTGACCCGCGGCGATGCGCAGGAACTCCTTCCACTGCTCCAGGGTGTAGGTCCGCTCCAGCTTCTGGTCGAGGTCCAACCCTGCCCGGCGCAGGTGCTCTCGGCACGCCGGGGTGAGACGGTTTTCGAGGGCACGCACGAAAAGTGCCTCGACCGTTTGAGTGAAAACCAGCTTCTCGGAAGAAGTCATAGAGGACCACCCTACAACGGCCGGCCCGTGGGATGCTCGCCCACCCTTGAATCTGCGTTCAGTGTCTCTGTCCGGGAGTGTCAGGAAGGTTGCTTCCCGCGCACTCCGGGTGAGAACCCGCCGGGTTGACACGGGGGGCACCAGGCTGCCCGGGCCACCATGCCCCGCAGCCAGCGGTGGGCTGGGTCACTGTCGAACCGCTCGTGCCAGAACTGGAGGACGTCGAAGGACCTGAGGGCGATGGGGGGCGGGAGGAGCTGGAGGGGCCAGGTCCCGGCGAAGGGCTCCACCAGGCGGCGGGGGGCGGTGAGGATGTAGTCCGAGCGGGTCAGCGCCAGGGGGGCGGTGAGGAAGTAGGGCAGCCGCAGGCCGATGCGCCGCGAGCGCCCCAGCTTCGCCAGCGCCGTGTCCACCGCCCCGGCGCCCTCGCCCCGGGGGCTGATGAGGACGTGGGGCAGGCGCAGGTAGGTCTCCAGGTCCAGCCCCTTCCGCGCGGCGGGGTGGCCCTTGCGGACGACGCAGACGAAGTCCTCGGTGAAGAGCTTCTGCTGGCGCAGGGAGAGGTGGGAGTCGGGGAAGGCCCCCACGGCGAGCTCCGCCTCGCCGCTCTCCAGCAGGGAGGTCACCGCGTCGGGGATGAGGTGGCGGATGACCAGGTCCACCCCGGGGGCCTCGTTGCCCAGCAGGCCGAGCAGCTCCGGCAGCAGCGCGGCGGCGAAGTAGTCCCCCGTCGCCAGGGTGAAGCGGCGGGTGGCGGTGCGGGGCTCGAAGGTGGGCTCGCTGCGCAGCGCCCGCTGGAGCTCCAGCAGCCCCCGGTGGAGGGGCGCGGCGAGCTGCTCCGCCCGGGGCGTGCGCATCATTCCGCCCCGGCCGCGGATGAGCAGCGCATCCCCGAGCAGCTCGCGAAGCTGCCGCAGGGAGTGGCTCATGGCCGACTGGGTGACGCCCAGGCGCTGCGCGGCCCGGGTGACGTTGGCCTCGGTGAGCAGCGCGTCCAGCGCCACCACCAGGTTGAGGTTGATGCCGGCGAGGTCCGCGGCGGCGGGCGGCGCGGGGGCGGCGGCCACGGCGAGGGCCGGGGCGGGCCGCCGGGGGCGACGGGCATGAAGGGCGCTCATGAGCACATGAGTAACATGCAGTGGCCTCATGCGCCGCGGGGGAGCACCTTGAGCCCATCCCGAAGTCACCGGAGGCACTCATGTCCATCGTCATCAACACCCCCAATGGAAACATCGGCCGTCCCCTCGTGCTGCGCCTGCTGGAGGCGGGCCGCTCCGTCACCGTCATCAGCCGGAGCGCCGACAAGGTGGCGGACCTGGTGAAGCGCGGCGCGAAGCTGGTGGAGGGCAGCACCGACGACGCGGCGGTGCTGGACCGCGCGCTGGCGGGGGCGGAGGCGCTGTTCTGGCTGTCGCCTCCGGCGGTGCGGCCGGACTTCCTGGCCTGGACGCAGGAGTCGGCGCGCACGGCCGCGAAGGCGGTGAAGGCGCACGGCGTGAAGCGCGTGGTGGTGCTGTCCAGCATCGGCGCGCACAACGGCCCGGGCACCGGCCCGGTGGGGGCGCTGCTGGGCGTCGAGGAGGCCTTCAAGGCGGTGTGCCCGGACGTCACCTCCCTGCGGCCGGGCTTCTTCATGGAGAACCTGCTGCGCGACGCGGGCACGGTGGCGAAGACGGGCTCGCTGTTCATGCCGCTGCCGCGCGACAAGGCGCTGCCCTTCGTGGCGGTGAGGGACATCGCGGCCAAGGCGGCCGAGGTGCTGCTGGACGCGGGCTGGAAGGGGCACCGCTACGTCGGCGTGCATGGCCCGGCGGACATCACGTACGGGCAGCTGGGGCCCATCCTCACGGAGGCGCTGGGCCGTCCCGTGCGCTACGTGCAGGTGACGCTGGACGACGCGCGCAAGGCCATGCTGGACGTGGGCATGCCCGCGTTCGCGGTGGACCTGTACATCGAGATGTATGGCGCGGCCATCAAGGGCGGCCTGGACCCCGCCGAGCCCCGCTCCGCGCAGACCACCACGCCCACCACGCTGGCGCAGTGGGCGCGCGAGGTGCTCAAGCCCGCGGTGGAGCAGGCCGCCTCCGCCGCGGCTTGAGTGCGCGAGCAGGGCGTCCCACGCCCTGCCCACCACGCCGCGCCTCAGAGTGACTTGAGGTACTCGACGAGCTCCCACTTCTGCGTGTCGTTCAGCTCCTGGGTACCGTACGTGTGGCCCTGGTTGGAGTTGCCCTCGAGCGTGGTGTCGAAGCGGTAGAGGCCGTCGGCAGCCGCGGTGACGAAGCCCACGTGCTTCGGGTCGAACTCACGGCTGCCGACGTGGAACACCTTGACCCGCTGCTCCTGCGGGACGAGCAGCTGCCACAGGTTTGGCACCGAGCCGTTGTGGAGGTAGGGCGCCGTCGCCCAGATGCCGTTGAGGGGCCGGGCCTTGTAGGCCCGGAGCGCATCCAGGGGACCCACTCCCGGCTGTGGGGGGACACTGCGCACCTTCAGGTACTCCGTGAAGCTGGCCTTGATGGACTCGAACGGGTGCTCGAGGACGGCACCGGCCACCGCGTTGAGGAGGACCTTGAGCGCGGGCTCCTCCGCGCCCAGCGGCTCGCCCGCGATGATGTATTCCTTGATGCCCATCAGCCGGCCCGTCTTCGCCGTCCGGCCCGCGAAGTTCTCGGCCATCAGCGTGTCGGTTCCAATCTCCGCCAGGGGCGTCATGACGGCATTGATGCGCCGGTCCTTGTTCGTCCGGTCGATATGGGCATGGCACTTCACGCAGTGCGCTTTGTAGTGCTCCTCGCCCCGGAGGAACATGCCGGGGTCGATGGCCGGGAACACCTCCCTGGGCCACTCTGGGGACCAGAGGGACTCCAGGGACTTCTCCAGCAGGCCCAGGTTCTCCAGCTCGATGGAGGTCTTGTACCCATGGAGGAGCGGGCTGGGGGTGAGCTGGACGGCCGCGAAGACGCCCAGCATCTCCCCTGCGTTGCGCAGCAGCGGCCCTGGCGTCTTGTTCGCGGCGGAGCCATTCCACTGGACGACATCATGATGGGGCGTGTCCCAGAGGAACGGGTAGGAGACAGGAGCGTTGGCCTCACGCTTGTTCTCCGGGATGCCGAGGTTCGAGGCCAGCACCATGTTCAGGATGTCCCCGAAGGCATCCAGGCGGGCATGGCCATAGGGCACGCGTGAGGCATTGAGCTCGCGGCGGGCCTCCAGGCGCACCGTCTGGTCGAACAGCGCCCGGCGCAGGTCGTTGGCAGTCCCCGGGTTGTAGGCCTTGTCGAGGACGGCCTTCGCGAAGCGCTCGAACTTCGCATCGTCCTTGTCCGTCGCAGCCAGGGCGGCAACCAGTTCGTCATAGAACGTGGAGAAGTCCGCGAGCGTGGGGGCGCCGTCGATGACCATCTCCACGCCGTTGAAGTTGATCTGGTTGGTGTGGCAGGCCGCGCAGGTCAGCCCCATCCAGTGATGGCCGTTGTCGTCGATGTCCTTGACGAAGCCCACCGGCAGCCCGTCCGGGTTCAGCTTGCTGGGCTTGACGTTGAGGTACTTGAACCGCTCGAAGTTGGCGGGGGCGCGGAACAGCTGGGAGCTGGTGGCCTGCTCCAAAACGAGGAACCAATCGTAGGGAAGGATTTGCGAGCCCTGGGTGGTGAACCAGAACCACTCCTGCTGCTCCACGGTCCACCCCTGGGACAGGCTCACGACGTTGCCGATGCCATTGGGGACCGGCTCCAGGTTCTTGATGGTGGGCGTGGTGGCGCAGCTCCATAGCGAGGACGCAAGACACGTCAGGGCGACCGCCCTGGGGAAACGCTTCTGCATGACCAGACCTTTCCTCCCCCCAGGGACGGCATGGACTGCGAGGCTGGCGAGGATGGATTTGTTGTAAATCATTAAGCCATGTCTTTGAAAGCCCCCCTCCCTGGAGGGGGCTGTGTGCCATTGCCTGGGTCAGGGTTGCACCACAATTGACAGACATGAAAAGACACGCAGTGGAGGGGCGCCAGCGTTCTTTACGCTTCTTCACGCACATGCGCCTGGCCTTCGCCCATGCTCCGGCCCGTGACGCGGTGGGGTCGTTGCACCCCGTGGAGAGGCACGAATGACGTCAGGCAAGGCGATTATCGGCGGCATGCTGGGACGGTTCCTGTTCCGCGACGCGCGCGTCGAGCAGGTGCGTGAGGTGTCCCCGCACTTCCGCTGGATGGAACTGGCGGGCGAGGCGCTACGGGACGTGGCCTGGCATGCCGGGGACAAGGTGCAGGTCTTCCTGCCGCAGGTGGGCATGCGGACGTACACGCCCCTGGCCTGGGACGCGGCTCGCGGAGCGACGCAGTTCCTGCTCTACCTGCACGGGGACACTCCCGGCGCGAAGTGGGGCCGCGAGGTCCGGGTGGGAGACCGGTGTCGGTTCTTCGGGCCCCGGGGCTCGCTCGCGCTCGCGGCGCTCGAGGGCCCCGTGGTGCTCTTCGGCGACGAGACGTCCTTCGCGTTGGCGCACACGCTGCGCAACCTGCGGGCGGGCACGGGCGGCGTGGAGCAGGTGTTCGAGGTCTCCTCGCGCGCGGAGTCTGAGGCGGTGCTGGGGGAGTTCCGGGTGGAGGGAAGCACCCTGGTCGAGCGGGCTCCCGGGGACAGGCATCTGTCCACCGCGGCTGCGGCACTCCAGGCCGCGGTGGCGAGGCGGCCTGGAGCTCACCTGGTGATGACGGGCCGGGCCCAGGCCATCCAGGCGCTGCGCGGTCAGCTCCGGTCGGCCGGGGTGAGGGCGGAGCAGAAGGTGAAGGCGTACTGGTCGCTGGGGAAGGCCGGGCTGGACTGATTCATGACGCGGAAGAGGCCTGCGGCATCCGGGAGGCTCCGAGCGCTCCCGGAGCCATGGCATGCAGGAACGTGGCGAGCACCATCGCCTCCAGCGCGTTGCTTGCCGCGTCGCCCGGCAGGGCGCTCCCGAGTGGGGCGTCCTCGTCCCGGTAGGGCCGCATCGAAGAATGCGACAGGGGCTGGCGTGCATCGAGCGCCCTGATGCCAGGGCCTCGTGAGTTGCCGCCAGGGCCTCTCCAGCCGTCATGGCTTCGGACCGCGCCGCTCCTGCCCCCGCAGGTGAATCACTCAACGCGCCCAGCCCTGGGTCTTCGGGCGCGGCAGTTGCCGGAGTACCGCCCTCCGCCATGGCGTGGGGACGCCTCGTTTCCACGGGCGGAGCGCCCGGCCGAGGCACCGCCGCGCCATCATCCATTGCCGCCGCCGCGTCACCGTCTGGCGCTTCGCCCGAGGCCTTCTTGCCCTCCGGCGGCCGAGGCGTCGCCGCGCCATCAGCCATTGCGGCCGCCGCGGCACTGTCGGGTGCCTCATCCGGGGCCTTCTCGCCGCCTGGAGGAGGCATGCCTCCGGGCCCACTGGGCGTCGACTTCTCCCTGGGGCCCAGCGCTCGCCAGAGCGCCTCCGCTGACGCGAGCACGTCCTCCTCCGTGACTGCACCTTCCCACCTCGCCGCCACCCGCCCCAGCTCCGCCAGCGCGCCCCACACCAGGCACGTCCTCGCCATCGCGGACCCCGGCTCCAGCACTCCGT